>DATKWR010000063.1:0-11095 GCA_035529475.1 Sedimentisphaerales bacterium
TCTTTGCTGCTTCGACGTTCTTCGCATCCGTGTCCAATCCCTGGACCAGGTACGGTCCGGCCTTGCCAAAGTCCACGAGCAACTGCGGGTCATCACAGCCGACGCAGACAACAAGGCCGCCTTTGACGCCGGAGGCGGTAAGGAGCTCATGGTGAGAAACTTCCGCCTTCACCGAAACTGCAACGGGCCAGACCGCCAGGCAAGTGACAGTAGTAATGATTCGTTTTGCTATGTTCATTTTATTCGATCTCCAACTTGATCTTGCGGTCTTTGGCCCCGACGACGTGGAGTTCAACAGTCCCACCCTTGGCCCTCTTGAGTCTCTTGCCCAAAGCCGCGGCGTTGCCTACTTTCCTGCCGTTCACCGCCAGGATCGCATCGCCGGCGACAATACCCGCCCGGGCTGCTGCAGAACCATGCGGAACGTCGATCACATAGACACCTGCAAGCTCGCCCACACCGGCCACGGACTTCTCCTCCTCCGTGGTCAGGTCCTTGACTCTGGCGCCAAGACACGTATAGACCCTGACCTCGGGCTCGCCATGCACGGCGGCTGGCGATCCGGAACCGCCCCAGATCTGTTCGGGCCGAAATTGCTGGTGTTCCTTGTGCGCCGCCTCGGCAATCTTCCTGAACTCAGGCTTGCGAACGCCGAAGTTGTCCATGGGGAAGTTCTTGAAGCCCAGCTTGAGTGCGGGCGAGTCGTCGGCCACACGAAGATCGTAGTGTTCCGGGTCAATAAACTCAGGGTCTGCCGAGATGGAGTGCACGTCTATCCCCGCCGCCTGGAAATCCTTTAACTGCTTAGGTTCCAGATCGGGATTCCTATACTGCTCGGACGACCAGTAGAGATTGTTATCTATCTTCTCGGCATCCAGAATCTTCCTTTTATCATTGGGCCACGGTATGGTCTCGGGCTTGACCGGAACTACGATGTTTCTGCAGATGTAATCCATGTTGTGATCGAACGGGACGTGCATTTGAACGGCTCTGCCGCCGATGAAGATATTGTTCTCAACCCTGCGATAGAAGCCTTCACGGAGCTTGATCGAACAACCGAGGCAGAGGTTGTTGTAAACGTGGTAGTTGCTGGATCCGTCGTCGAGATCTATGCCCCAGCTATGTGACTCGGTGTTGTGCATCCACCGGTTGTTGCGGATCACGATGGGGCTCACGCAGTCCAGCCTGGAGCGTTTCTGCGCCTCGATCTGGGGAACGGTCTC
Source organism: Sedimentisphaerales bacterium (assembly GCA_035529475.1). GTDB lineage: Bacteria > Planctomycetota > Phycisphaerae > Sedimentisphaerales > Anaerobacaceae. Next base: position 1,224 of record DATKWR010000063.1, read on the forward strand.
ACCGGCAAATGGGGTATCCTCACGATAGCCTTTTCCGCTGTGGTGGGGGGTAAGCCAGTACCGGTCTCGACCCCACGAATTGAAGGGGCCGTGGTCGCCGGTTTCAATGACCGTGTCGAACACGTCGTTATGCTCGATGACGTGCCCACCCCAACAACCATCGTTCACCGTAATGCCCGAACGCGGCACGTGGTAGATGGTGTTGTGGCTGACGGTGATATTCTGCGCCATAGAAATGAAGCATCCGGCGGTCTGCTTGCCGACTCGTCCGATAGCGAAGACCAGGCAGCCATCCATCTTGCAGTCGCTGGGAAAATCATCGCCTTTGGGACCGGGTGTCAGGTCCTGCTTGCCGTAGGCGATGCTGTTTTCGTAGCCAATCGGGTTGCTGCGCGTGCACGCGTAGCTGCCCACAAAGGCCACCGCACTCTCGCCCAGCTTCTCGAAGCGGCAATCTGTTACGGCGCTGTGACGGTTGTAGTTGTTGAAGAACGCCCCGTTACCGCCCGTAGCGTTGAAGAAGCAGTCCTTGATCGTGCAGTGTTCGGTCCCGGTCAGCACTACGGCGCCGGAGCGGACGATGGACCAGTCCCCGCGGTTGAGCGGCTCCCAGTTCTTCTCGGGCTCCATGACAGCACGGCGCGCGTGGCGGAACTCGACGCCTTCGATACTGATCCACCTGACCGGTTCCTGAGCCGATCCGGCGAAGCTGATGAGATTATTCACGCCGGTGATGTACAAGGGCTCACGCTTGAGGTCCATGCCCTGCTTGGGATAGAGGTAAAGCGTCCCCGTCTCGCGGTCGAGGAACCATTCGCCGTTATCATCGAGCTCCTCGAAAATGTTTTCGATCATGACATTGTCGCTGTTGAGCTGCCGATGCCTGTTCTGCTGCCAGCCCCCTTCCAGCTTCAGGCCCTTGTCGTCTTTGCCCGTAATGCGATAGTGTACGCTGCCCCAGCGGCTCCGATGCAGGGCGTGAAGATAGCCGGTGGTTGGCTGTCTGTAGTTCTGTGCGCGTTGGTTCACCTCGTCGAGGGTGGTCATACCTTCGAAGTTGCCTTCACCTGTGAAGTTGGGAAACCGGGCCATGTGAAGTCTCTTGTCGCCGACGCTCACGGCATCGAATTTGCACGACCGCAGAAGATCGTCCGGCACCCTGGCCTTCAGGATGTCGCCTTCGTGCCGCTCCCATGCCAACCCCGTGATCCGCGTCGCGCCGCTGACGATGGCCTTGCCCTCGTTCTCCGCCCTGTAAACGATCCGTGCATTCTCGGATCCTGAGTCCTGCGATTCCAGGGTAAAACTTTCGTCCAACAGGTAGATGCCGTCCGCCATGATAACGTTCACGGGTTCCCGGCCGGCGATCCCGGCTTCCCTGATCGCATCGCGCGCCCGGGTCACGCTGGCGAACGGCTTCTGTTTCGAGCCTGCATTGTCGTCTGAGCCCTCCGGTGAGACATAGTAATCTCTCGCCACCAATGAGGCTTCTATTGCGCAGCACAGCAGCATGCTGATAATCAGTTTCTTCATCTACGGATTACTCCTTCGCGAGTCCATTGTCGGATTGCGGATGATTCATTGTCTGTCGATTACCTCGGCGCGACTACGGCCCTCACTCCGGACCATTTCGTGGATTTTGATTTCACATTACCGTCGAACCATTGTACCAAGGATTGAGGGATGGTTCAAATAACAGCCTAAAATGGCTTCACGCTCGGCGATTCTGAAGTTCTGTTCTGGTCTGCTGGTTAGACTTTGACCAGGCTGGATTCTCCAGCTTGCCTATATCCGCTTTCGTGGCGCACCCACAACTTGGAAATACAACTCAGTATCCACGGCTCACTGACGAACTTTTTGACGAACGGTCTTACCTCGTCCTTCCACAAACTGCTGTTCTTCCATGTAAGGCTGCGGCACTTTATAACTGCCTCAATCGATGCACTGTCAGAGGCTGCCAAAGATCCAGACAGTCTGGTACGGAGAGCGTCTCGACGCTCGTTTTCAATGGGAATACGCTTCTGAGATTCGATGCGTACTATGTCTTGTCGGACCTCAAGAGGTATTGCTGGCGATTGAAACACATACGGAATCCTGCACACCCTCCTGGGGAGAGCATATGGTTTTCTGACTGCGTGTATTTTTTGTATTTGCTTGAATCGACGGCTCTTTCCCGCTATGATCCCTATATGAACAGGTACAAACACGCTCTAACTTTATACCCTTATTTTGGGCATTCTACCGTCGCCATGGGGATTTTCCCTCCCACCGGCCTTGAGTACATCGCTGCGAGCATGAAAGACCTCGTCGGTAAGGTGACGCTTCTCGACCTTCGTCATGACGGGGCCTACCAGGATCCGAAGGTGCTCAGCAAGTTCGTCAGGGACTCGATCGATCTTCTATGCATCAGCATCCAATGGGACTCTTGCTTCAAGCAAGTCTGTGATTTCATCGCTCAGTTGCCTCATGAGGTCTGTACCGTCGTCGGGGGTTACAAAGCGACACAGGAGGTGGAGTACCTATTTGACCGTTGTCCGAATATCGACATGATCGTACGAGGTGAGGGCGAAGAGATCATCAAACAGATCGTCACGGGGGTCCCCTACAAGGATATCCGTGGGCTTTCCTATCGGGAGAATGGACGAGTTGTCCATAACCAAATTCATCCTTTGCCTGACATCACCCGTATGCCGTTTCCTGACCGGTCCCTGAGAAGGCACGATTATCGCGCCATTGTGCACGGGGTCCGAGTCAGCCACCACACGTTCGATGCGGTGCTCAGTACGAGGGGATGTCCGTTCAAATGCAAATTTTGCACTTTCAGTCTCAATCCGCTGGGGCAGAAGAGGAGCTACACGGAACGGCCGGTCGAATCGGTTATTGAAGAGTTGAAGACGGTTAAGGCCGATATCGTGCTCTTTAGCGACGATAACTTCTTCACAAACCCCAAGAGAAGCGAAGAGCTTTGCGATTTGATCATCGAGAACAACATCAAGAAGACCTTTATTGTCCAGACCCGGATTGATGTCGCAAGGCATCCGACGACCCTCGATAAGGCCGAGAAAGCAGGCATCAAGGTCTTCCTTATCGGCATCGAGTCACCGCACGACTGGATCTTGGAGCAGCTTCAGAAGGGCATCACGCAGCAGCAGGTCCGGGACGCGTTTGCGGTCCTGACGCAGTACGACTTCTATCTGCATGGGTATTTCATCTACGGCAACATCGGCGAGACAGAAGAAGAGATGCTCTACATCCCGAAGTTCGCGAAGGAAATCGGGCTGGATTCTATCAGTTTCCAGAAACTCCGCATCGAGAAGTTCTCGCCTCTAAAGGAAGTGGTAGAGGCGACGCCGGGCTATTACTACAACCGTATCGGCGGGCCCGTGTATTCGGACCGTTACGGGCACAAAAAGTTGAGGCAAATCCGCAGCCGGATCCGGTCGGAGTTCTACAATCTGACGCAGATCATCCATATCGTCAGAAAAGCCGGTCGAATTGGACTTTTCAGTTGGTGCGATCTGCGGGTTGCATTTCCTAATCTACCTCGACTGATGTACAGGTCGGCCAGGCGAAAGATGCGAAAGAAGAGATGAATCCCGCATGGTCGGTGTCCGGGCCCAAATTCTGTCTGATGATGATACCGGATCATTCCTTAAAATAAGCTGAAGGCCCACTCAAAAAGTGATAGTCCCCGAAAGAGCTATTTCACAGGATCACCGCATGTGGTAGAATGACACGGCTGAGATTATGTGAAGAAACAGAACGCATGCAAATTAGAGAATGTGTCCGAGATAGACATGCGTGTACTTATTGTTGAAGATGAGGTCAAAATAGCGCGCAACATAACCAGGGTGCTGGACGAAGAGTATTCCTGGGCGGTGGACATTTGTACCGATGGAGAAGACGGCCGGCACATGGCCATGACGAATCCGTATGACCTGATCATTCTTGACCTGGGCCTTCCCAAAATCGGCGGCATCGAGATTCTCAGAGACCTTCGGGACAGAGGTATGACGACTCCTGTACTTATCTTGACAGCGAGGGACGATACCCGCGATGTCATTCAAGGGCTTGAAGCCGGCAGTGATGACTATATGGTCAAGCCGTTTGATATGAGCGAACTAATGGCTCGCTGCAAAGCGCTGGTGCGCCGTTCGTACGGCCGGGCCGCTCCTGTAATAGAAATCGGAGATATAAGCATAAACACGGCCAGACATCAGGTCATCTTCCGCGGCAGGCCGGTACGGCTGTCCGCCATGGAATATCGCCTGTTGGAGTACCTGGCAATGCGAGCTGGAGAAGTGGTATCTAAAGCGGATATCGCCGAACACCTGTATAGCTCGTACTCTGAAAACTTCTCCAATGTCGTGGAGGTGTACATCAGCTCCCTGCGAAAGAAACTCAGCTCGGGGCCAAACCGCGAAGTGATTCATACCCTTCGAAATCAAGGTTATGTACTTGGAGAGCTACCCGCATGATTTGCCTGTCTCTGAAGTGGCGTGTATCGCTGTGGATCTCCACCGTACTCGTGGCCGTTATCGCCACTATCTCCATTGTAGCGTATGTCGAGTTTGAAGAATCTCATCTTCGCAGCATTGATCGAACACTTCTGGCGATGGCTAACGGCATCCTGGCAAGTTTGGATGACCGTCAGGGCGAAGAGGAATTGGAGGAGGAAGTTCGTGCAGTCACGGCAAGCTCAGGTCCGGACACTGCCTCTTTTTCATATCGGATTTGGATGGACGGTTCTTCTGCCGACTTGCTTGCCAGTGATTCGCCGGACAGCGAACATGGGCGCTGGTTGCGAGGTCTTCCAAGCCGGAGCAGCCCACCACCAGAGGAGTCTGCTTTTGTCAACACCGGTCATCCTGGCGATGAATACCGGGTGATTTGGATGCGTCACAGGATTGACGAGGGGACCGTGAATATCGTGGTGGCGGGTTCCAGCCATTTTACCTTCCACGAATTGCATGAATTTCTAAGATTGCTGCTCATCCTGGGGGCAAGCCTCATCGTAGGCTCGGTTGTGGCAATTATGTGGACCGTTCGATGTGGCCTGCGCCCTATCGATACGACCGCAAAACGATTACAGGAGATAGCACACCCGAATGTCAGAGAGGCTGTCTTTGACGAAAAAAAGGTGCCCAAGGAATTGCGTCCCTTCGTGCGGGCACTCAACGATATGCTCGAGCGTTTGAACAACGTCTTACAGCGGCAAAAACAATTTACCTCCGACGCCGCCCATGAGCTGCGCACCCCTCTGGCCGGGGCCAAGAGTACCCTTCAGGCGGCGCAGATGCACCAAAGGCAACCGGATGAGTACAAACGGGCAATCCACGATGCGCTGGAGGATGTTACCCGCATGGAGCGGCTCATAGGACAACTGCTGGCCTTGGCCCGTATGGACGAAGTTGGAGGGCAGACCATCACTGGGGAGGTCCAATTGGATGTGTTGCTGGGCGAGCTTGCAGACAACTATCACGAGAAGGCAAAACGCTCAGGAGGCAAAGTGATCTTTGAAAACTCGTCAGTTGCAACCGTTCGGGGGGATTTGGACGAGTTGGTCCGCCTGTTCAGCAACGTGCTCGACAACGCCGTCAGGTACGGGCCGCCTGGCGGGACCGTTCGCATAGCCTTGAAATGTGAACCCGATAATTTCGCCGCGGTATGCGTTCACGACAGCGGAGGGAATATCCCGCCTGAGACGCTACCGCGTCTGTTTGACCGCTTCTACTGCGTGGACCACTCACGCTGCAATTCGACCGGCGGAGCCGGCCTGGGACTGGCTATTGCTCAAGAGATCGTCCGTCGCCACAACGGCGCTATCTCAATCACATCACGTCCTGAGTCCGGCACCCTTGTTTCCATCCGGTTGGCCCGCACGTAGTGGGTCTGAGTCCGCGTTCAGCGCCACACCCTCATTTCGAATCAAGAACCTGAATCTCCCAAGTACTCCGTGGGTGCGTCGAAAAAGTGCCAAAATGTTGGCTTTCAGCAAATCGGCGTATTTTGAGGTCTTTCTGACAGGAATTTTGGCCGAGTTGCCGATCAGAGGCGTTGAAATCGCACCGCATATTGTGCTATTGTAAAGGCCATAGCGTGCAAGAGTACTGTTTGTGAACTCATAATGGGAAATGTCGGTCTGGATACGTTCGGGGCCTATGCCTATGGGTATGGTTCCCCTTCTTGTTGACTACCCACGCTTCTTGAGTGATTCGACCACCGCCGTTAAGCAAATTGGCCTGTTAAATTTTCGCGGCAGAGCCGGTAGTTTTACGAGGTTGACTATTTTGGCCAGGTTTCTATCGTTGGCCAAGAAAATAAAGTCATCCAGTTCTCTGAGTTTTAGGTTAATCGTCGAGGGTAAGCGCAACCGTGCAATCGCGGTTGCAGTGTTTTTGATGGCGAATGGCTGTCGGCACGGATGCCTTCGGTTTTCCTTCCGGGCCCAGACGTGCTAACCCAGATTCCTCTCGGCGGCAGGAGTTGGGGCTCTGTTTCTGTGTCGGCAAGATAGAGCAGAAAGATAGGGTAATAGAGGCCCTAAGAGATTTTCCTGAAGTCTTCAGCCTATCTTAAGGTCTCGTGAGTATACTTGGACCAAATAATCGGGGTCTGAGTCTGTGAACGCCGAGAGAAAGGCAGAGGGCCGTGTGGTTGCAGTTGGCCCGGGACCGTAGTTGTTGAGAAGTGATTTGATACACAACGAAAAGGCGAGTTGTGCCAGGAAAGACTGGTCGGAGGGCCTGCTGCTGTTCGCGGCCGCTTTCGTTCTCCTGTTTTGGGCGCTTGGGGACCGCAGCCTGTGGGCATCGGAAGGGCGCGGGGCCGAGATGACTAAGTGTTAAAGGAAGTTTTCGCCTTCCGCGCAATGTTGCGAGGAAGGTGAGAAGAACATGAACTACTTACATATTGAAAGGACCAAACATGAATTTATTTAATTGCAGGCTACTATCTATGCTCGCAGCGTTGTGTATCTACGTTCCGCAATTGGCCGGAGCACAGACTCCGGGCGAGAGCAGTTTCGCTGATATGGACATTCTTGGCACCCGCTTAGGATTCGACGAATCTGCTCCCGGATTCGGGACGTTTTATGCCGGGATAGGACAGGGCGCCGGACTAACGGCTGTTTCCGTCGCTTCGAGCAACTCGCAGGATTCAGGCGGATTCTTCGGAAATACGCAAGACAAGCTGAAGATCGGGGCTCGTGCCGGCATATACTTAGCAAGTGGCGAACCCGCTAACGATATGATATTTTACGGCGTATACGGAAGTTACCTGTTAGCGCCAAAATGGTACCTGGGCGTGAGCGCCGACTTCTTAGGCTTTGATTTTGAGCAGCCTTACAAAATACTTAAGATCAATTCCGACCTCGTAAATGATGCCCCCGCGTCCAATACGATTATCAGCGCATGGATCGAGCGCGAATACGGTCAGGATTCTCAAGCATGGAAACCCTTTGCTTTAGCCGGAATGGGATTCGGCATTGTCGACGTCGACGATATACAGGGAGATGTAGAAGGCGGAGGCACCTACGATATTACAACAGACGGCGGAACCGAGGTCATACCTTTTATAGGTGCAGGGCTTCGGAACCAGTTTAGCAAGAGTTTTGAGGCTGAGCTTGCGGTTCGCGCCCAATACCACATTGGCGGCTGGGACGTCAAGGATCGTATATCAGGTCTTAAAGGATCCGTCGATGACTATTTTGCGTACGGGGCTTATGCGGGGCTGATATTCAGATTCTAACTAACGAGAACACGAGAACAAATGAAGTGCTTTGGACCTGACATAGGGGACACTAAAGTTTAGTGCTCGAAAGGAACGAATATTCTGAGCCAAACAGCAAGGAAAGAAAAGACACTCTTTGGGTAGAGTTCTTTCTTCTTGCGGCAGCGGTATTTTTCTTGCTCTGGGGACTGGGTGTTCGCAGTCTATGGGCTTCAGAAGGACGTTGGGCTGAGATAACGCGGGAGATGTTTGTCAGTGGGGATTTCTTCCATCCAACCATCGGGGGCGAGCCTTATTTTGACAAGCCGCTTTTGACGTACTGGGTCATTGCAGCGTTTTCTGCCGTAACCGGCCGATTGGATGAGTTCATTCTCCGGCTGCCCAGCGCGCTGGCCGCACTCGTGACGCTGGCTTGTACCGTGTATCTGGGACGGCGTTTATGGTCTCGGCAGGCGGGCTGGCTGGCCGGTGGTCTTCTGCTGACGAGCTATGGCCTGCTGATGTACTCCCACGTGGCCAGTGCGGAGACCGAGAACCTGGCCGCGGTTATGCTTGCGGTAACCTGGTATTGGACCCGCCGGGACCGACCGGGTTTCGTGACGTTTCTGGTCTTTTACCTGATTATGTTCGTCGGTTCTCACATGAAGGGCTTGACCGCGTTTGTAGTACCTGTCTTGGCCATACTGCCGGACCTGTTGCGGCAACGGCGCTGGCGATGCTTATTGTGGCCATCGCACTGGCTGGCCCTCGGGATCGGCGTGGCCGTTTACTTGGCGCCCTTCGTGTATGCAACTCTGAGTCGACCGGCGAGCTACCAGCAGAGTGGGTTGGCCCTGGTGTTTCAGGAGAATATCCTGCGGTATCTCCGGCCTTTCGACCACCAAGGCCCGATTTACCTTTACCTGGGAGCTGTGCCTTTACTGACCCTGCCGTGGGTGCCGATCTTGATTGGTGCATTGGTCGTGTCGATTAGCAGTTGGAAAAAGCTTGATGACAATACTCGATGGCTGATACAGGCGATATTGATGATTTTTGCTTTCTTTACACTGTCCGGTTCCCGGCGGGTTTACTACATACTTCCCATCCTGCCGTTCTGCATGCTTCTAATGGCGGTGTTCCTGGCGGATTTCAGCAAAGAGGTTGTTGGAGCACATCGAGATCGGGGATTGCGGATTCAAAAGCAGGCCTTGATTACAGTGGCCATTTTGGAGGCGGTTTTCGCCCCTGTACTTGTTTGGATTCTCGTGAGCAGGATGGGTTGGGAATTGCCGAGTCTCCTAGGCTGGTCATTCCTGTTTCTCGGATTGGCGGCCCTGCTTGTGGGCGCAGTCGCATACAAGGCGGCTGCACGAACCCTACAAAGCGCTCAACTGCAAACCGTCTGGGCGCTGATCCTGATGGCAGCCGTCCTGCAGGGCGGTTTTTTTGCCTGGCAGTACAATATTCTGGACTCCCGTCGCACCGAACGGCCGTTTGCCATGCAAATAAAGGAGACTGTTAAGTCCCTACCGCATGAGCGGGTCGCGTTCGTGCATCGATGTGAAGACAAAGTGCTTTTTTACATGGAATGGGATCCGCCCATAACGCTCCTGACCGATGAAGACGCCTTGCGGGCATTCCTCGAAAGTAACGAACCGGGCATAGTGATTTCCCAGGGCAGATACATTAGCAAAACGGCTGCGTCCATGTTGCCCTCGCAGCCGGCATACGCGGAAACCTGCTACAAATGGGAACGTCCTGAGAGGCGGCAAAACAAATTGAAGGCGTGGCTTATCAATGCGGATATTTCGCAGATCGCCCAGGAGAGTAAGGAGGCGAATCGTGCGAAGTGATTTCTTACCTTTTTCCCGGCCCTCCATCAGTGAAAAGGATATCGCTGGTGTTTCGGAAGTTCTTCGTTCCGGCTGGCTGACAACCGGTTCAAAGACCTCTGAGTTTGAGCGGGCATTTTGTGACTATACGGGGTGCCTCGGGGCTGTGGCGCTGTCCTCAGCAACCGCCGGCATGCATGTGGCCCTCGAATCGCTGGGTATCGGCCCCGGAGACGAAGTCATAACACCATCCATGACGTGGGTATCCACCGTGAATTTGACTGTCCTTGCCGGCGCCACGCCTGTCTTCGTCGATGTGGACCGCGATAC
>DATKWR010000064.1:0-6301 GCA_035529475.1 Sedimentisphaerales bacterium
ATGCAGATCGGGCTTATTACCGTCCGGCTCGATGGCATAGTAACCGTCTTTTATCACGACGGCCAGTTCGTTCACGGCCTCGTACTCGACGGCGTCTGTAATGTCAAAAGTAAATCCGGACATGACGGCGTCGCTGAACCCGACCGGCTTGCCGTTTACGAACGCGGTGATCATCAGGTTGGCTTCGGCACAATCGAACAGCAACCGGCGACCCTGCAGTGAATGTGGTACGCGCACTTGCGTACGGAGAATGTAGCGGTGACAGAATATCTGGTCGTCTCGCAGCCTGTTACGGTCACCGGGCACCGCAATCGACGACCAGTGCAGTGTCGCCGGCTCTGGCAGTTCCGCCACCGGCTGGGTCCGTTTATCGCCGACCAGTCCCGGCTCATCGAAGCGAGCATACTGCCAGTTGCCGTGCAGTGTGACCTCGGCACGCTCTCCCAATGTAGCTTCCGGCAGTGTGAAGATATGCTTCTCTGCCGCAATGTCGCTTTCCGTGCGCCACGACGTACCCGGTTTGTGCCTGCCGTTTGGGTGGAAGTCCCCTTTGCTCAGTACGGTCGCGTCCGAGGTGTAGAGCAAACGCCTGATTTTGCCCTCGGCATCCCTCTCCACCGGAAAGCGAATCTCCAGCGAATGCTTGCCTGGTGTCAGTTCGCTCCTACCCATCGGTACCCACGCCACCTCGCACCACCTGGCAATCTCCATCAGATCGGTGGACAGGTGCTTCATCGGTTCGATTCGCGACAATGGGTTGTCATCGATCCGCCACTCAAAAGGTGAACGCACATATTCGAAGCCCGCGCGGTTCCATACTTCATAGGTCCCTGGCTCCGTCACCTCGAAGTCATAGCGCAATACGGCACCCTCGGACGGAATGATCTGATTCACATCTGCGGCACTGATACTGAAATGCAGCCACTCGCCTTGCGACAGATACTCCTGATTGCCCCACCCTCCAGTCTGATACGGAAACGTTGCCGAAGCCGGTTCCTCACCTTCGATCCAGACGAAGGTCTCTTGCCCCAATGCACTGGATACGACCAGTGCGGCCAGTAACGTGGTCAATCCAAGCTTCATTATGACAGTCTCCTCTGGCAAACAATGCATTGTTCAACTTTACGAAATAGCGAGCATAGCACAGAGCGGGGCGGCAATTCAATTGGGAATTAATTAGTGCCACCCCGCAAGCCATGTTCCCGGTATCAGCTCTCGCAAACACATTTACCGGGGCAGTTCGTACCCTCTTCGCCTGGCCCGTGCCAGCAGCATGTTGCCTTCTTCGCAATTTGTGAAGTGTTCGGCCACTGGATCCCACTTCAACTTTTCGCCGACTCGGCCAACGTCGCGGGCGATATTGACAAGGTGGCAGATCGTCGAGCTTCGCTGACCGTATTCTATGTCGGCGGTACACCGCTGGCGAGTCTTGATACACTCGATCCAGTTCGTGATGTGAGGCTGCGTCTCGGGGACGGCCAGGGGGGCGGGCCTGTCGGATGATTGGATCAGTTGGCGGGGGTTGGCTGATATCTTGTCGCGATTGATTTCGATCTTTCCCCGTTCGCCCACGAAGATGCATCCCAGCCCAGGACCCCAGTCACCATCGAGATGGAGTCTTAGCTCGGTTCCGTTTGCGTATTTCATGCTGACTTTCGCCCTCGGCCCGAACTTGTTCTTGGCCCCAGGGTAATAGTCGCCGCCGGTCTCATCTTCTGTTGGCTCCCGCTCCTCGAATTTGCCGCTGTACATGTCGCGGACAGGCTCCTCCAGCACCACCTCAATGGGGCCTGTCTCGTCGGTTCCCATGCCTCTCTGTACTTGGTCGTAGCTGTGCGTGCCCCAGCCGGTGACACCGAAGGAAATCCCGCCCGGATCATAGGCCCACCATTTCATCCAGCCTCTGTGCAGCTCCGTATGGTAAGGCCTCATTTCCGCCTGGTTTGTCCAGATGTCCCACCAGTCGTCGCTGCCGCCAGGCGGCATCGGCTCGGCCGGCTTGGGCTGCCATCGCACTGGGCCTACGAAGTTCGGAGCAAGCACTTCTTTGACCGTTCCGATGGCTCCATTCTTGACCAGATCGCTCGCCCAGTTGTTGAGCGGGATTGACCGCTGCTGCGTGCCGACTTGTGTCACCCGTTTGTATTTGCGGGCAACATTGACCATATACCGACCCTCGGTCACGGTCAGGCACATAGGTTTTTCGATATAGACGTCCATCCCAGCAGCCATAGCGTGACACGTCACCCAGGCGCGGGCATGTGTCGTTGTCTCGACCATCACGCCGTCAAGATTCTCCTTTTCTATCATCCTGCGGAAATCGGTATATCCTGTCCAGTTCCGTCCCTTGCCGACCTCGCTCAGGAATGAGTCCACCCTCGGCCGGAAGCAGTCGCATGCCGCAACGATCCGCATCCCGGGGATGTTCAAATACGTTGGCGCCAGCCGTGTACACCGGCCCCCAAGGCCGATCAGCCCGACGTTGACCATCTCATTGGGCGATTGCCTGCGCCCAGCCCCAGAAGCGGCATTTCTCCCAGCGGCATATCCCATTACCACAGTCGCCGTTGACGCCAGGAACGCTCGTCGACCAATCTTCATCTGATTACTCATTCTATGGTACCTCCTGTGTTTCTTTCGTTACCACTCAACAGAATATCAGTGCTTACCATCAAGAGCAAGGATATCCTGTTACCCATTTCTCTTGCGCAGAATCCATCGAAGACTATATTGAAATAGACCAGGGAGTTCAGGTAAGATGACGTGCTGTAGTGCAGTGACTGACAAAAGAAGGTGCAATCAAGACAGGAACAGGGAATGGACGCCAGCCGGATCGCGATATTAGCCAGCCTTATAGCCGTTGTCCTGCTCACGTGCCCCGTCGGAGGCAAGCCGCAGGAGACTGAACCCGGCATATTCTTCGACGACTTTGCGGACGGCACATTGGACGCGTTCGGGGTCGTCCCCAGGGAGCAGGAGCAGTCCAACCGTCTGCCCCTGGCTTTTGAGACGGTTCGGGACGAGGGCCGGACCACCGTTCATTTGAAAGGCAATTTCCAGACACGCGTGTTCCTGCAGGACCGCAGCTTCAATGACTTCGCCCTCACGGTTAATATGAAGAAGACCGCGGGTTCCTACGCGGGCATAGTGGTTCGCGACCACTGGCGGGTCTACTTCCAGATGAAGGGCTGAAAGTCAAACACTAAAATCCCCATTGCCACTCCGGAGCTTGCCAACAGGGTGATGTACCGGAGATCCTTGAAGAGGTGTTGACAAGGTACCCCCTGGATGGTGTGTTCTTCAACATCGCGGCCTTCCGCCTATGGGCCATCGGTCACGCTGCTTACTGGTGGACTATCGAAGATCTGGCCGATATCCACGATGTACATTTGCCGTCCCAGGCCCTCGTGGGTGGCGTCGATGGACACGATTCTACCACTCGGCTGCAACGCGCGTGAAGATCAACGCGATGAACGCCTTTTGCCGGCGCTGTGGACTTCAATCTGGCGAGAGGGACGAAAAGCCTGGTCGGTCGATGAAACAGGAAGAGGTGCTGTACTCCGTCCAACACATACGTATCCCCTAATACCCAGTCGTCGTAGGGATCGGGTAGAATCGTGGGATCGGCGTTGGCCTTCACCGGCGCCAATTGTCGCGCAACTTCTCCCGAAACGATGACTGACCAAGTTCTCATACATCTTTATCCTTTCCGTAATCACAAGCGCTGTCGACCGCGAATACGCTTTCAGTCTCAATATCACGGAGTAGGTGGCTTGGCAGACCCGCCTGCGATCTCCACGTCCTTCCGCACCTCCGCTGTCAAGGTGCGCCAGTCACAGCGTCCCACCCGATTCAAGAGGATGGGATTGGTGTACTGGGTTAGGGCCGTGGTCGTGTAGCGGTCCCAGTACTGGGCGGCCTGGGTCATCTCCCGGACGGCCGCCTCCTGGTGGGCCTGGCCCTGGTTCTTCCGGTACAAGGCCAGTTCGGTTGCGCCGCGGATCTTGTGACCGTAGTACTTGCCCAGGTAGGCCATGGCCCGGATGTCGCCCAGGGTCAGGCGAAGCTCCTTGTCCGCGACGTTCGCAAGCCTATCGAGTATCCGGAGCGCCTCGTCTGCGTGGTTGTGGAGTTGCTGCGAAACCTGTATCGGCGTTGTGCCGGGCGGCTGCTTGCCTGCGGCTATGGTATCGACGTAATCCGGGATCGCCACGTAGTCCGTGCCCGGGTGAGTGCCCAGGGTGATGAAGCGGTTGATGTCGTGGAAACCGCTGGGGGTCTCGGCAGGCCCGGGCTTGCTAAAGCAACTCTCAATATACCACTTGAAGTCCAGGTCTCCCCAGTGGAAGCCCGTGGTGATGGGATAGACCATAGAGGCCTCCTGCCAGGCCGTGAACAGGTCCTGGGCCTGGACCTGGGGGAAGCGTGCGCCCAGGATCTGAACGAGCCGGTCGTTGCTCAGATTCGGGTTATACCCAAGGCGGCCCCAGAGCATCCAGTGATACCAGTGCTTGTCCATCTCAAGCTGGCGAGGCGTCTGCGGCTCTGTGCTCAGGAACTCCCGACCCCAGACATATCCATCTGAGCCGTAGTAGTATCCCATAGACGGCTCGTAAGGGATGTTCTGGATGAACTTCCGCACGAAGTCCGGTGCGCCCCAGCGGAAGTAGAAGTTATCGTCGTTGCGCAGGGTCCAGATTGTTTTGAGACTGCCGATGTCTTTGACAAAGGCGTTGCAGAATGGCTGCACCGTGGAGCTGAGCGCGTGCGCCTGGGCATACTTGAAACTGAACATGAAGTTGATGTCCGGGTGGTCAACCAACGGCTTGAAGGTCTTGGCGATGTCCTGGGCCCCGGTCTGGTGCTGGCGGTGGATGAGGGTGATCTTGCGCCCGGGCTGCGCAGCAGCCGCGTCCAAGACCCCCTGGCCGTAGGTCGCAAAGGCCCATGCCTCCTTTTGGGCAGTGGTCATGCGGGGCATATTCTCGCCCGTGGTCAGGCCGACGCCGGCCAGGTCCGGGTAGGTCAGGAACATCTGCCCGACGCTCTTGCGGAAGTAGTCAACGGTCGTCGGGTTGTCGTATTTGTCCGTCAGTCCATATTGGCCGTTCGTGCCATGCACGAAGATGTTCCAGGTGACCACGTAGAGATCCACGTTGTGGTCCTTGCCGTAGCGCATGACCTCGCGCCAAAACGCAATCTTCTGGTCCATGGTCATCTTCAGGGTTTGGCTTGTACTTTGGACATCGTCCAGGGCCACCTTCTCATAGCCCGGCACTCGGACCATGGAGGGGAAGGGATGGAGGTTCCACAAGGACAGGTAGTTGTAGCGGAACCGGGCCAGGTCATCGATGTATGCCTTCCAGAACACCATGTCCCACATCACCAGGACATTCTTGCGCTGGGCATCTCCATCGTGGTTGTGGTACGTGGGCGTGCGCTCGTCCAGGGGGCAGTTGAACTTGATACCCCGCAAGGGCATGTACGGATTCTGGTCCACGGCCCGGACAGCGTCGAGATCCCCGCCGCGAATGACCTCTGCCAGCTCCAGGCCGCCGTACATCCCCCCGGCTGCGTCCTTGCCGATGACCCAATGCGTAGTCCGGCCCCCAGCCGAGGTCGTCCGAATGCTAAAGCCCTCGGGCCTTAGTATGGCAGACGCGGTGGCGCCCTGGGTGCGCATCGCATTGATCACAGCCGCGTCACTCAGAGTGGCCAGCACGACCCGTGCGCCGTCCGCTCCCGACTCGATGTTCGACAGCGGCATCCTGGTGGTAGAATCGCCACGATCCGCCAGGGCCTGCGCCACATCGCCCGCTGCAAAACTGATCTGCGGACATGCCGCGTCGTAACATAGGGTGATGGTCTCCGCTTGCAGCCAGGATGCCACTGACCCCACGATCACAATCGCGGCGCACACCTTCCCCATCCTTATTGCTCTCATTCCTTTGATACGATGTCTCATGATTACCTCCTATTTGCCTTCATAAAACCACTTCCACCTGCGCAACTCCACCCTGTGGGTCTCCTGCGCATCCTGCTTGTCGATGTTGACGTACTCGACGTGCCAGTCCAGGAACAGGCTATTGTAGCCCTGCCGGTGCCGCTTTCGGGCCACGCGCCGGCTGCCGTCCGGGCCGTCGGCCAACTGGTTCTCGTTGAATACGTCGAGGTTGCCGAAGCCGGGGTCGTTTTCCTTGGTGATGATCATGCGCCAGGGGCCGTCCTCATTGTCGCCCAGGTAAACCTTGGCGGCCTTGTTGCGGACGGCGTTGTAGCTGCTCATCCACATCACATCGAC
>DATKWR010000065.1:0-4255 GCA_035529475.1 Sedimentisphaerales bacterium
CCGGCCGTCTTCGCTGATCTGATAGGCGAAGGTTTTACCATCGCCGTGGTCGGCGACGTAGAGCGTTTTGCCGTCGGGCGTGCCGATCAGACCGTTCGGCCTGACCATATCGGCGATGACGCGAATGAGCCTCTTGCGGTCAGGCGAGAGGTAATAGACGTGCTCGCCATCCTGCTCCATCCCCTCCCGGTTTCCGTAGCGAGGGTCGGTGAAATAGACGCTGCCTTTCGGGTGGATCCAAAGGTCGTTGAGGCTGTTGAATCGCTTGCCTTCATACTTATCCGCCAGGACGGTGACACTGCCTTTCGGGTCAATAGCGACCAACCTGCGTCCGCCTCCTTCGCAGGCCAAGAGATTGCCCTGCTTATCGAAGTACAAGCCGTTGGCCCCGCCGGAGTTTTCGCGAAAGGTCGAAAGCTTGCCATCCAGCGACCATTTGTGAATTCGATTATTGGGGATATCCGAAAAGAAGACATCGCCCTGTCCATCCGCCGCCGGACCTTCGGTAAAGGCAAAGCCTCCGGCCAGCTTTTCCACCTTCGCCCCCTCCGCAACCACGCTCGCTCCCGCCGCGCCCCAGCCCGCCACCACGATCAGCAACACCATCAGACCCCACCATTTCGCATTCATCTCAATCTCCTTTCGCGCATAAGCTAAGCTTTCCAGTTCACAACTAAAGCAGCATTGCGATTATAACCATTCCCGCATCATTTCCCATCGCCGACCTGTTTTAGTTTATCATCAAGTTCGCCAAGGCCGAACCCCTCGGCGATCACAACATGTTCCTTATCCATCAAAATCAGCCACGGCAGGGCCTTAACGCCCCAGGTGAAGCGGGTTTTCTCCTCACCCCCCTGGACCATTCCCACCGGGCAGGGGATATTGTTCTTCTTGACCCACTCATTGAGCGCATCCTCATCGACCTTCGATGCCTGAACAGCAATGACAATTACGCCTTTTCCTTTCAACTGCTCGGCCTGCTTGGCGAGTTGTGTAATACAATTCCGCGACGGCCGCTGGTTCATATCGAAGAAGCAGACGAGCACCGCCTTGTCCTTGACTTGGCTCTCTTCGACTTCGAGCATCATTTCCGCCCAGCCGGGCAGAGGCTTGCCCAGCAGCGATGGACCCCAACTTCGGGCCAGTTCCTGTCCAAAGATAGTCTTTACGTCCATGTGATCTCCTCGCTCGCCTTCGAAGCTTACCTTCGATCCGAACAAATCCAATGCCGTCCCCGGATTCGTGACCGTCACGTCCAGATCCTTGTCGATAACCATATCGCCCGGTTCAATGTCTATTCTGAACCGCTCATCCGATAGGTCAGGATTGACCTGGACGGAGTCTTCCTCAATTCTGCGCCGATCGGTGATATAGAGCCTGCCGTCGCGATAGCCATCCTCGTGAAATTCTACCGGCAGATAGAACGTACTGTCCTGGATCTCACACTTCAGAATTCGTGTCACCACTGCTTCGTGTAAGAAAGATCTGTTCCGGCCTGCTCTATTCGTGGTCTCCGATGTGACTCGTACAGGCAGAAAGCCATCTTTCGGGCTGGAGTAGATGGTCAAAACACTGTCGCATTGGCCCGGAGGCGTTGCAGCTAAGCGTTGTTCGACGCTGACAACAATCAACTGCCGTCCATCTGATATCGTTTCTTGCACTGAAACGACTTTGTCATACTCTGGATTAAGTCTATCCAGTTCTGGAATAACGCCCCCCGCCGTGCCGGCGGCCGCCCCCCAAAAATCCTGTGGTGGTCTGATGTTTGACGTGCCTAATGTGCCGAGCGACGCGACGTGGGAAGCGGTACTTGAACGCACGTGCATGCCGTTCCGAACGTAATGCAGATAATCCTCCCTTGTTCCAACTGCATCTACCCGGTGGTATTCCCTGTTGCCACTAAGCGCATATCGGCCAACTTGCTTTCTCTCCATTCCTCCGGAAAACTGATACGTGCTCGTATATTCACAGCTAAGAGAATCCACAAGCTCCCTGTTTAGTCGATTGCTCAAGGCGATGATCGAGAGGATTCGTGGGTCATCATAAGGCACATGCGGCAACACGACGACCGGGACCGTTTTCTCGGCCTCTTCGGGGCCGGTCGTCTCAATCGTTATTGCGGATTGAAGGGGACTATCAAATCTCTCGTCCTGCTCCGGAATTGACACTATCAGGTCAACTGTGTTCGGGTCGATTCGAAGCTGCTTCACAGATAGCCATGTGTCGTCGACTTTGACCTGTTCTATCTCCAAATTGACCTTTCCGGCAGTGTGAACTCGAATTGTTTTGGCTGGGTGTATTTCGAGGAAATTGTTGAATATGAGCGTCTTCGGCATAACCTCGATGTCGTCGCAAATGTGGTACGTAATCGGGATACTGATCGTCGCAAAATCAGGGTGGTTGGTTGCCAGTCTGATCCATTCATTCAATGTGCCAACGCGATGAACAGGCTTCAAACGAGTCTCCACTCGAAACGCATGTGTGATCGCGCCACTGGGCCAGCGGTACCTCATCTCATATACAGCTACCATTATATTAGAGCTGGCCTGAACATCAGATATCGCCAGGAGTTCATCCCACATATCCAAAACGATGATTTTATTGCAGCTTCTCCCAGCAAACGTCTGCATTTCGTTTGCAGATAGGTCAACACTGATCTGCATCGGCGACCAACGAACCGGTTCCCGTTCGGCGTGAGCCAAGCAAACTGCTGCAACGAAGCCAAGGCAAATATAGACTCTTATACCCCCGCTGTTCAAATCCGTTCCCCTGCGACGCACATCCATTGGCATTCCTCCACTTCGTTGCGCGCTGGCCTTGCTTCAAGCGTTCCACTTTCACTCTTGCATGTTTGCCTTCAGTTTCTTGTCAAGTTCGTCGAGGCCAAATCCTTCAGCACGAACAGTACGCTCGCGGTCCGTCACAATCAACCACGGCAGGGCTTTAACGCCCCAGTTGAACATAGTCTTCTCCTCATCGCCCTGGACCATTCCGACCGGGAAAGAGATGCCGTTATTTTTGACCCATTCACGGAGTGCAGTCTCATCGACCTTTGACGCCTGAACAGCAATGATGATTGCGCCTTTTCGTTTCAACTGCTCGGCCTGCTTGGCGAGCTGGGTAATACAGTGCCGCGACGGCCGCTGGTTCATATCGAAGAAGCAGACGAGGAGCATCTTGTCTTTGGTCTGATTGGGATCTGAGCCAACGCCAAGTTCCTTCATGTTGGGCAAGGGCTTGCCTGTTAAGCGGGGAGGGGTGACTCCCACAACATATCCTACGTTGCTCCTGTGGTCATATACACGCGTCCCCGGTGGAAATTGGATGTCAAAGTCTTCCTGCGTCAAATCTGCATTGACTTTCACCTGCTCAACCTTCAACCTTCTTTCAATGCTGACAACGCGCTCTCCGGAAGATTTGTCATTCCCATAGAGCTTAAACACGCCTTCTACCGGGAACCATATCGCATTTCCACAATTTTTGAACTCACCGGAAGTTTCATACCAGATTAGGCCATCCGGACCCCAAAACCGTATGCGTCTTGCTCTGTACCCAATTGCGGGGTCTATCCAGACATTGGCTTTGGCACCGTCCGGTTGGATGGCCTCCACAAAATAACATTCATGTCCCTGCCATTGCTCCTGCTTGAGGGTTGTGATCTCGCAGTCACCCAAGGATTCGCCTAACTTCTTGTCTCGGTTGAAAAGCGTCATTCCAAAATCAATTGGGACAGGCCAAGCGTGGATGTGACGTTCTTTGAAAATGTCGCCTGTATTCTGGTTTGGCACCCACTGTTTACGTCCTTCACCATCGAAAGTAAGAACAAACCGAAATGGCCTGCCGAGGATGGGCCTACCGTCGTTCACTGTTACATCGGTGTATTCTCTTATTCCTTCGCGCCGCCAATGTATCTCCAAGTTGCGCTCTAAAGGCATTCCGTGTTTTTCATTTAGGGCCTTGTTGAATTGCTCATCTACAATATACTTGCAGTCAACATTCCTGTATAGAGAGTCGTCGAGTTTGACGGCCTCAATCAGTGCAGCCGGCGTAATATCCGGTAATTTGGCCTCAACAGTTGGTGAGAGGAGTACCTGGCCCAACACAAAGACAACAACGCCCCACTTTAGGATTGCAGCCATTTTGTCATCCTCTCGCCTTATCTGATTTCTTCCTGCTCGCTGCAAAAACACATGGTGTCCTCACTTCTGCCCATCCTGGGATGCTATCTGTGAGACTCCGACGCTTCCCGCTTTTG
>DATKWR010000066.1:0-5203 GCA_035529475.1 Sedimentisphaerales bacterium
GATACAACTCCACACCAAACATCCCTGAAAGTCCCCGAACCGATAAACAAGTTCAAAGACTTAAACACCGGTGCACTTTTGCACCGGCACAACACGAAAATCGCGCCGCTTCAGTGGTGTACTATTGCACCGGCGTTCTCAGATGGTCAGAAAACCACGGCTTCATAGGGGAGCATTTCTAAAATTCAGTTGGGGGGACAGTCATTTTAGTCGAAATCTTCTGTATGATCATGTCAGCCACCGCTGCGGTCAACTTGAGTTAGAGATCGGCGTTTGCTTCATTTTTCCGAAAAAATTGGCCTGCAAAAATTTCGACTTTATCAACACAATCTGCCATCAACAGACATAAAGCGAGGTTGATTTCAACGGCAGCAGAGCGGACAAACCGACTGTGGACCGTCGGTGCACCAATGTCCGCTCCTGATCCAAAGCAGTCTTTTCTGCTCATTGACCAAATTCACCAAGTGCGGTTTCGATACGCGGCACGGCACTATTTATACCAGTTCGTACCGCTTGATTTTTCAGCTGGCACAGGGTTTTGATCACCTTTTCGCGTTCTTTGCCCTGGCAAAAATCATGAATGGCTTCAGCGCGGGCAATACGAAAACTGGACCATGGTAGCGGTTCTGCACGGGTATATTCCAACAAAGCATCGCAGGCCATTTGCAGCAATTCCCAGTCGCTCCGCTCGAGCCCAGCTTCAATGATTTCACGGTAGAAGAACAGGTGGTTATGGCTCACCGCCCCTTTGGACAAGAGGCGCAAGCCTTCCTCAGTTGCCCATTTCCGACGCTCTTCATCGGGCGATGACCGTGCGATAGGACCAAGGCAGAAAGGTCCGGCAAATTCTTCAAAGTGATTATCGACAATCAGCGTCCAGGCAGCATCGGCCACCTCGACGGCTTTTTGTCGTTGTCCCATTTCAAGAAATAACTTTGATCGATGATTGAGTGCATAGGCGGCAAATGCGTCCAAGCCGACCTTGCGGGACATATCATAAGCGATTTGGCTGGTTTCCAACGCCTCCTCGAACAACCCCTCTTCAATCAGCAAGGTCGATAACGACATTCTACCAAGAATTTCCGATCGATAGTCACCGATCATTGATGAAAGCTTTATTGCTTCTTTGAACATCGCGTGTGCGGCAGCAAACTCCATGGCATATATCTTGGTGAGGCCAAGCATGGAAAGATTTGCTGAAATTATGCTTGTCAGGTTGTTTTCCCTTGCGATGTCTATGCAGCGTTCAAACATTTGCCCGGCACTCAGCATTCGTCCACGCAGGTAATGTGCATCCGCCAAACCGCTATAGGCCCTTGCTTGCACCTCGGTAGATCCGCATTCAAGGCCGTATTGCAGGGCCTTCTCGTGTGCGGCCATGCACTTGTCTATTTCCCCCAGCGGAAAGTGCATGTTGCCTACCAGCCCGTAAACGCGCGCCAGAGATTCGACCAACCCGATAGCCGCAGCGGCCGCTTCGGCGGCGGACAGACTTACCAGTCCATCGCGGTATCGACCTCTGATCCGCAACCCCTCAGCTAGGCCGATGTTGGCTCGACATATTTGGTCCTCCCCTACCGCTGTATCGAGGGTACTTTCGAAAACAGTGATGGACTGATCAACCTGCCCAAGTTCACGCAATTGGTCACCATGCACGCATGCAATATCGAACCGTACTTCCGGTGTGGCGTCCAGTTCTAAGGCGCGTTCGACGAGTTGTCGCGCTCGTTCGTGACGCCGTGCCTTCGCTTCCCCAACAGCTGCATCCAGATAAGCTTTCGCGGCATCAGGTTCTTCGGCCTCGTCGAGATGCTCGGCATGGAGGATCGGGTCATCGCCCTGGAACCATCGCGCCGCGCGGCGGTGAATATCTTTGCGTCGGGGTCGGAGCATGGACGCATAAACTCCCTCGCGGATCAGTGCATGGGCAAAGAGATAGTCATCTCCATCAGGCCGGATCAATACGTTGCGCAACAAGTTGACCGGATCATAATTGCCTGTGTCCAGGAGGGCGGCGAGAGCGGCCCGCGAAAACCGCTGGCCCAGGACCGACGCTGCCTGGATTGCCGCCCGATCATTGCTGGGCAAGACATCCAGCCGTGCCTGCACGATCCCCTGAACGGTGCCCGGGATGGCGCCGGCCTTCAGATCATCAGCGTTTCGCAGCAGCTGTTCCAGGAACAAGGGATTGCCGCCCGAACGCTCGACACAGGCAGTGATCATCTCATCATTCAAAGCTTTGAAATCTCGCGCCAACTCGTTGGCCTCAGAAGGATGCAGCGGACCTAAATCGTGTGTTGTAAGCGGCGCCCCTGCAGTACCGGCGCGCCACGCCTGATCCAATCGATCAGCGGTGATCCTGGTAGTCAGGATCAGCAGAGCAGGAATATTTTGAACTGCCCGCGTCAAGTTCGCCAAATGAGCTAGGATAAGCGGATCGGCCCAATGTGCGTCTTCTACCCGCAACAGCAGGGGCCGCGACTGGCTCGCATGCCTTACCAAATCACCTACCGCATTCTGCTTTCCTCGGTTGCGGGTTTCACTGTCCATGGCCTGGTAAATGCCGTTCAAATCCGGGGGCTGGGGCAGGTCAAGCAAATCGTTCAAATGGACGCGCCCTACCTCTGGCAGTTTGCCGGAACCAATCGCCCGTTGTGCCGCTTCCGATCTGGTCGCCTGGCCACTGTCCACTGGGATTTCAAGCAGACTCCGCACCAGAGCGCGGATGGCGTCCTGGCCCTTGGCGGTGCCAAAATCCAAAATCAACCCTGTGTGGACGGCGAACCCCTTGGAGCCGGCTAAGTCGACGAATTGCTCGACCAGACGTGTTTTCCCAATGCCGGCCTCGCCGCGCACGATAAAGGTCTCGCCAGCTCTGGTCTCAAGGCAACTGTCGAGCGCCGTTGAGAATTGCCGCAATTCGCGCGATCTACCGACGAAGGCATGACTACCTCCGGGCCGTCCGGCGCCGAGTTCATCGAGACGCCATAGCGTAACAGGTTCAAGAAAACCGTCGATCGGCTGCTCGCCCAGATTGACGCCTATGAAACGATCGCCCAATGCCCGCTGCACCGAAGCTGATGCAAGTGTTTCACCCGCCTTGGCCTTGTCAGTCAGGCGCGCGGCCAGATTCACACTGTCGCCAGTGATGGTATACTCCATATGCTCGGAACTGCCGGTGGATGAAGCGACTACTTGGCCGGATGCAACCCCAATGTGGACCTGTAACGGCGGCTCCAGCCGCGCCACCCCATCATGAATATCCAAGGCGGCACGCAGTGCACGTTCGGGATCATCCGTATGGGCCAACGGGGCGCCGAACACCGCCATCACTGCATCCCCAATGTGCTTGTCGATAGCGCCGCCATAGGCACCAACTACGCTATCAACAACTGCAAAGAAGTCGTTCAGTAGCGCATGGGTTTCTTCCGCGTCCAAACGGCATGATAGTGTCGTAAAACCCGAAATGTCCGCGAAAAGAACCGTAACCTGCCGTCTTGATGCTGAAACACCAAAAATAGCTTCGCCTGGCTTCTGGTCGGACCCATCAGGACCCCGCGTTGGCTTGTTATCCTGGTTTGCCAAGGCCGAAATCGCGTTCAACAATCTACGGCGGTCGCCTACCACCAGAACCCCAATGTCTTTTAGATCCTCGTTAGTCAGTGTGGGTAGGACGTTAACGTCTATGCGGTTCGCGGCAAACGTAATCGAATACTCGTCAAGGCCGAGTTGTTCCAACCATTGATGAATTTCGATAGACAATTGACGTTCTCCAGTGAACTGACGTTAACACAGGGACTAGTAAATGTCCGATAATGAGATGTTTTAGCCGAGATCCTGTCCCGATAATCAGGATGCCGCCGTGGGTCGCGATACGCCCTATCGCCTGACGCCGTTGAATCGATTGAAGTTGGCACATAGCTGCCTATAGACGTTAGCGACCGAATGACTGCATAGGGCTCTGTGCTGCCGTTCGCTGCAATGCACCTGGATGACCGTTTAGGGTCAAAAGCAGTCATCAACGCTCACCTCGTCAAACGGCAGCTTTGTGCCACTTCCAGACAATTCAGATATTGCAGCCTCAAGGTTGGCAATGCGGACTTTCAAACATTCAGCCATAAGCCTTCACTGTCCGGTCTTGGCGCATCGCGACATCGAACTATTGTCAGGGAACGCAAGGTCAGATCAGATGCCGTGCAATCGCGAACTCTGGGTCGGGGTTCATATCTGTTCACCCACCTTGGAATGGTTCGGGCGCGCTGATCATCACCCATATCGTTACAAGAGAAATAAATTGGGGGGTACTGACCGGTTCTGTCGTGTCATCTTGAAGAGGTGCCTCTTGACCCCCATATCCTTTAGTCAGCTCTGCAGTCAGAGCAGTTGTCAGCTCTGCAATCAGAGCAATGGACGAAATTATGGACAACCTTATGCAAAACAAAAACGCCGTCTTTGGGGCCATCGCCGTCGTGATCGTGCTGGCTATAATAGGCTGGTACGGCGGCTGGTTCGGAAGTCAGACCCAGAAAGAGGTTATGGTTCCAGCCACCACGACGGAACAACCTGCGACTGCCGCGCCATCAACAACTGAGCAGGGCACGGCCACTACCCCGCCAGCAACAACTACTGAGTGACTAGCAAGCTTCGGTGGGCACCGTAGCAAGTGGCTGTGGTCCTCTGAGGTGAAGCGTGATTAGCCCAAGGCTTGGTTGATGCGTGGTGTTGAAAGAGCGGAGCGGTGCAGAGTGACGTTACCCTAGTGACTTGTTGCATCCCAAATGAACTCCATTGGCGTTAGAGCGGATTCCGTTCATTCTGGATCGTATCCACACGAACTGAAGTAGTTGGCACATTCGTCGGGCTGGAAGATGTCGACGAGCTTGCCGATGAGGTTCCACAGGCCTGTGACAGTTCGTTCCCCAGCCTTGCGGAGCATGGCCTTGAGGCGGGCGAATGCTTTCTCGATGGGATTGAAGTCGGGGCTATAGGGTGGAAGGAACATCAAGGTGGCGCCGGCCGCCTCTATCCGTTCACGCACCGATGCGCGCTTGTGGCTGGACAGATTGTCCATGATGACGATGTCACCGCGGCGCAATTCCGGCATCAGGATCTGCCGAACATAAGCCTCGAACCAATCACCGTTTATCGGCCCGTCGAGGACCATCGGCGCTACCATGCCGGTCGTTCGCAGTCCCGCGACCAG
>DATKWR010000067.1:0-7462 GCA_035529475.1 Sedimentisphaerales bacterium
CACCGCACACAGTGCATAGCGCGATTGCGCCAGACAGCGTTTTGCTCTGCGAATGAATGTGATCGAGCAGATCGCGCCGGTGAGCCAGATGACAAAGCCCGATGCAAGCGGAAAAGCCGCCCGCTGACAGGGATATGCTGCTCGTGACGGTTTCGGAATCACCCGAAACAGGAACCATATCAGGGCCAACAGTCCACCTGCCGCGAATATCCACGTAAACCAGCGGCATCTGCTCTGGTGCTTTGGCGGGTTGCTCTTTCTTGGGCACGCCAACCGTGTGTGTTCTTTTCTTAGCGATAACATTTTTTGACCTTCCTCAGATTCCGACTACCTCAGGCCGCATCGGTTTAGAAGTCTAAGGGCGGCTGTAGCCCTGTTTGCGAAGCTGATTAAGCAGAGCTTCGAGCCGTTTTGCCACGTTGGGATACTTGTCGATGAGATCGTTCTTCTCGCCGGGATCCTCACGGAGATTGTAGAGTTGCGGCTTGAACTCGGCGGCGCGGGCCTTGAGCGCGCCGGGCTTCGTATCGGGGTGCGCCTTGCCTTCAATCCACTTCCACGGCCCCTGGCGTATCGCGAAATTGCCGTCGGCACTGTGCACGACCATCGCGTCCCGGATCGGACCGTCCAACCTCTTGCCGAGCAGCGCGGGCAAGACGTTATAGCTATCTTCAGCCGCTTCGGTCCGCGGCGGCAACGGCTCCCCTACGATCGCTGCGGCGGTGGCCAGCATATCAACAAGGTTGATCGTCTCGTCGCACACGGCACCGGCGGCGATCTTGCCCGGCCAGCGAGCGAGGAATGGCACGCGGAAGCCCCCCTCATAGACACTGTGTTTGCGCGCCCGCCAGGGCCCATTGATGACCAGACCTGCCTTAGCAGCCTCCCACTCGGTGAAGTTCGTTTGTTTGGACTCGACGATCACCCCGCCGTTGTCGCTGGTGAAAATGACCAGGGTGTTCTCTGTAAGGCCCTTGCGGTCGAGCGCATCCAATATGCCACCGACGCTGATGTCAAGCTCGTGAATCCAATCGCCGTAAGGTCCGGCGGCGCTGCTGCCCTTGGTCCCGGCCGACGGCGTCACCGGATGGTGCACGGCCACCGGCGTGAAGTAGAGGAAGAACGGTTTTCCGGCCTCCTGCTGCTGGAGCCACGTGACAGCCTTTCGCGTCAGCGTCTCCGTGACTTCTTCATCCACGCGTTGAGGGGCGTCGAGACCGAGAAAGGCCGGACCGTAGAACGTCTTTCCGTACTTCGACGGGTCCAGCTTATCGGAACGAAGCCCGACGACGCGCCGGTTCTCCACGAAGACGCCCGTGTTGTCGCCGTGATTGGACGGGACGGCGAAATGATAATCGAAGCCGATATCCAGCGGTCCGGGCGTGAGCTCGGCCGTGTAGTCGCATTTGGGGGCCGACCCGTAACCGAGGTGCCACTTGCCGACTGCCGCCGTTCGATACCCGTGCTTTTTGAGCAGCGAGGCGATCGTGGGGCGACTGGTCTCAATGTGCAACGGCGACATCGTTCCAAGCACTTCGCGCTTAAGCGAGGTCCGCCAGCAATAGCGGCCCGTCAGCAGGGCATAACGCGTGGGCGAGCACACGGACGACGGCGTATTGGCGTCCGTGAAACGAACGCCCTCGTTTGCCAGCCGATCGCAGTTCGGCGTGCGAAGGAGATTGCTGGGCGCGCCGTAGCAGTTGAGGCTGCCCCAGCCCAGATCGTCGGCGAGAATGAGAACCATGTTGGGTCTGGAGGCGGCTGGCCGCTCCGTAGCTCGAAGCACCTGGCCGCCGCTTGCCGCCACAGCAGCCGCACCCGCGCATCTCAAAAAAACGCGCCGATTCATCATGTTGATCTCCTTTAATTGTCTCCTGGTTGAGTTACGCCTATTCCTTCTTGTTCGGTCTCAGCCGGGGCTGCCGTCGTCCCGTCTTGACCTGGCCCTCTGCGGGCGGGCCACCCTGTGTCGTCAACACGCCTTTGATGGTCGGCAGAGGCGGGCAGTCCTTCTGCCAGGCTTGAAGCCGGGCTTTCAGTTCTGCCACCAGCGCTGCGCAGGCCGGGTCATCAATGAGATTCATATCCTCGCCGGGGTCGTTGACCAGGTCGTATAGTTCGTACGCGCCGGCGCCTTCTCGCATGTCCTTTTCCTGATTCTTGATGAGTTTGTAGCGGGCGGTGCGGATCATCATGCTCCCGCGTTCCGCGAAGATGGCCGTCTTCCAGGAGGTCTGCTTGCCCGCCGCGAGGTTCACCATGCTCGCTCCCTGCAACCCGCTGTCCGACGGCAGCGGCCGCCCGATCATCTCCATCAGGGTCGGCATCAGGTCGATGTTTTCGACCATCTCATTGATGACCTTGCCCCGATTGAACACGGCGGCAAACGCGCTTCTGCGCGGGGCCTTGATCATAAGCGGGATCCGGCTTGAACCCTCGTACATTACGCCTTTGAACCACCGGCCATGATCGCCCAGCATGTTGCCGTGATCGGCGGTGAACACGATGATCGTATCGTCCGACAGGCCCGTTGACTCGACCTGCTGCAGCAGCCGGCCGACGTTGTCATCCACCATGGTGACCTTGGCGTAATAAGCCGCGGTCAGGGCCCGGGCCATTGCCTCGCTGTCGATCAGATGACGGCCGCCGCCGCGAGCATCATTGCGGACCGCTTCGGGCCGCTGCTTCTTGACGGCATCAGGAATGCGCGGGTTCGGCATCTTCTCGGCGTCGTACATGGACCAATAGGGCTCGCACAGGTGCGAAGGGCTGTGGGGATCAAGATAGCTGACGAAAAGGAAGAACGGTTTCTGCCGGTCCCGCTCGCGGAGATAATCGATCGCGCGGTCGGTAATCCAGAATGTCTGTGAATCCTCCTTGGGGTACGGCAGCCTGCCCAGGTCTTTGCCGAGCGGGTCATCGGGGAAGGGCTGCGAACCCGGGACGAGCCGGCGAGCAGAGTTTTTGCCATGCCTGGCGTCCATGTATTGGGGCCAGTTTTGGAGCTTTCCCGGCCCTTCGTTGCTGAACGACCAGAAGGAATCGAATGAAAAATCCTGTTCCGGCGGCAGAAAATGAAGCTTGCCGCTGATGGCGGTTTGGTACCCGTGGTGCTTGAGCAGGGCGGGCAGAAGGACCTGCCCCGCCTGGGGCGGCGTGCTGTTGTCGGTGGAGCCGTGGACGTGGGCGTAGCGGCTCGTGAAGAAACAGTAGCGCGACGGCACGCAGACCGGCGAGCAGGTATAGGCCGTGGCGAAACGAGTGCCCTCCCGCGCCAAACGGTCGAGGTTAGGTGTTCGGACGATCTTGTTGTCCTCGCAACCCATCGCGTCCCAGCGCATTTCATCCACCATGATGAACAGTATATTGGGCCTGGGCATCACCGACTGTTCCCCAGCCTGGAGGAGTCGAGCTCCGAATGCAGTTGCGGCGACCGAGCCTGCCCATCTCATGAAATCCCGGCGAGTACTCTTGTTGTTAACCATTCTTGATTGCTCCTCTTGGCACCGTTCGACACACTGACGGACAAAACGAGTCTGCCCGTGCCATAGGGCATCTGTTACGTTTCTTCTGCTTATCCACGTCTTTCTCACTGCCCGGCGTACATCTAATTATGAGTATCTCGAAGCCGAGAAGACCTTTGAACGTTCGACTACCTAATCTTACCCTTTAAGCCCGGCGGGTTCAACAGGCATTTATGTCCTGCAATGAATGACAATATCCTCTCAGATGTTAAGCTAATCACGCAAGCTGTCGTACAAACGATACTCAGTGAGAACCTTCCGACATCCCTTTTTGGAAGTCTTTCTTTGAGGGTCGTGGACGAATGCGATTGGGAAGCGGTTCACCCGTCTCTCGGTCGAATTCATCCGGTGTTCGGGTCGCCGGGATTCGAAAATCCGTACGCTGTGACCAATCACGCAAAGCTTGCCGAAGCTCCCTGAGCACATGCACGTATTGGGGATTTTCAAACAGGTTGTGCAGCTCATGTGGATCGTTAATGACATCGTAAAGTTCTTCAGCGGGCCGCGGCTTGGCAAAGCATACCTTCTGATTTTCATCAAGTTTGCCTTGGGCTCGCAAACGTTGCATCGCGTTGAACGTGCGACTTCGACCCACGTCAGCAGGAGGAGTGGCCGGTAAATCCGGATAATCATTGCGAATATACTTGTACTGCATCGAGCGCACTGCACGCCCCAAATCCTCATAGTCGTGCCAATGGTCCTCGGCGTACACGTAATCGCGAATCCTTGTTCTCGGATCTGTCAAGAGCGGTGCGAAGCTGTGACCCTGGAAGGTGGAAGGAACGTCTATGCCGGCCAGCGTAAGGATTGTCGGAGCAATGTCAACGGAACTTACAAGCTGCGTGCAGATACTTGCCGCCGGGACGTGGCAGGGCCAACGCACAAGCCACGGCGTCTTGATTCCACCATCGTAGAGCGTCGTCTTGTCTCGGGGAAACGGGCGGCCGTTGTCGCTGATGAAAAGAACGAATGTGTCTTGTTCAATACTTTGCTCCTCGATCTCTTTTAGTACTTCGCCTACATAACTGTCCAATCTCGCAATCTCATCATAGTACAGCGCCAGCTCCTCTCTCACTTCCGGTACGTCCGGTAGGTAGGGCGGAACGCGCACGTCCTTTGGTTCGTGCGGGCTTTCAATGATCGCCGGTTCGTAGTCGCGATGAGGATCAAGAGCTGCAAGCCACAGAAAGAACGGCCTGTCTTTGGGTCGGTTGCGAAGCGTCGATACCCAGTGCTCACAGCCGCTCTTTTCCTTTGCCACCATCACGCCCTTAGCCTCGCCTGGACCGGCAGGCAACTGAAATCCCGAAACGTCCGCCTCCCGGATATAATCGAAACGATCCTTGACCGCATCGCCAAGGTGCCATTTGCCGACAGCCGCGGTCCAGTAGCCGGCTTTCTTCAACAGCTCCACAAAAGTCTGCTGCTCGGCTGGAAGCGGCCAGTGTAGCTGCTCGGCGTCCGTGTTGTGCGGATAGCGACCCGTGATGATGCTGGCACGACTCGGGCTGCATGAGCTGGCTGTCAGGAAAGCATTTGTAAAGCGCATGCCTTCCGCCGCAAGTCTGTCGATATGGGGAGTTCGTATCGTGGGATGCCCGTAGGCCCCACAGTCATCCCACCCCATGTCGTCGGCAATGACGAGCACTACATTAGGCCGAGGGCGTTGGATTTCTGCCAAACCTGGGAAGTTCCACACGGCGGCGCCCGCAGCCGCCCCGGCAAGTTTGATGAACTCACGTCGTCGCATCACACGGTTCCCTATTCCCCACGTATGACAATTTTGTTTTGTGTCCGTATCGGATTGTACTCCTGAAAATCCCAGGTGTGAAGCCCAAATACCAACCGTAGGTCTTTGACCTTAATCCTCCACCTGCCCTTGCCGGCGATTCTCGGACGGGTCCCCCCAGTGGTAGTATGGGCCCTTGACAGGCGCAGCGTCACCAAGAATGCCGTGAAATCACAAATCTGGATTGCCCGCAAAGCAGCCTTTCCCAGCAGTCCCGTGCTTTGCGTCCTACAAGAGGCTGCGGTACGCATACCCTTTAAGCATGAAATTGAAGTCATCAACCTCCAACGGGTCACTGGCATCAACATCGTGCCTGAAGGTGTAGCTGCCCGCTCGCAAAGGATCCGTGGACCATTCACACCAATCGATCACCCCTTTGCTGAGCCATCGGCGCATTTCCGCATGGCCGTCTGCATAGCCCAGCGTGCTCCGGTTTCGACTGTGGAAGATCGCAAAGGGGTCCACCCACTGTTTGGCCTTGGGATCCATGACCCAGGAGCCCTTGTTGGACCCACGCGGATCGCTCTCTTCCAGAAAGACATATTTCGTCGCGGGATGCTGGATGGTACCGTACTTGAGGTGTGGGATGATGTTCCAGCCTCCGGTGACGGGGACGCCATTCATCCCCCCGGCAATGGAATAACTACGGAAGGCCATTTGATCGCGTATCCTGATCCGTTCGTCAGCGGGACAATGGTAGGCGTTGACATTTTCGCCCATGTATCGATACAAGGTGCCTCGTTTGATCGCCTCTTTCTTCAGTTCGAGCGGATCAACGTTGGCATTCGTCGCAGGATTGTCAACCCAGTGCCCATCGCCTGTCTGGCCACTGACCAATTTGTCGTCATTATCATCCTTGTACATCAGCCAGGCCAAGGCCAGGGTTTTCGTATTGTTCTGGCAGAATATTCCCCGGGCCTGATTCTTGGCCCGCTGCAAAGCGGGCAGGAGAATGGCCATCAGAACGGCAATGACCGCGATGACAACCAGCAACTCGATAAGAGTAAAAGCTCGAATTCTCCATGAGGTTTTCATGTCACACTTCCTTGCATACCAACGCATATCAAATATGTATTCGAGTTCGGTTAATGCCGGAACCCACACACCTTTTATGCGGGTTCCGGCCACAATCCTGATTCATTGGGGCGCTGACTGCAAAATCCTTATCCATGTCAAAACGGCTTGTCAAACGGCTTGGCCCGGCTGGCAAGCCATGCAATCTCCTCTTGTGTCAACGCCCGGTCGTAGATGTGCACATCGTCAATCTGGCCCATGATGAATCTGTCGTTGTTGGATGGACGACTGCCTATCCTGACATCGTTGTCTGCAACGGTAGCGAAGAGATCCGGGTCGGTCGTGGGTATCGTGTCGTCTAAACCATCCAGGTAGAGTATCACATCCGGATAGGAGATCGTAGCGTTGTCTCTGACCGTCACCGTGACGTGATGCCACCCGCCGTCGGTTAAATTGGTGCGGCCCTGCACGTTCCCGCCCTCATGCTCGCAGCGTAATCTGCCGGCATCGATTCGCAACTCCATTCTTTGAGTCGCCACGTTGGGTCCCCAGCCGACGATCACGCCGGTGGTCGTGCTGGTGGTCCTGACCCAGGCGGTCACGGTGCGAGCGCTGGAGCCGAGAACGCCCTTGTAGCCGTCGATGTTGACATAGTCGTCGATACCATCAAGGCTGATGGCCTGACCGACTTTGCCGGCTACGAAAAGCGGGCCGCCCATGGCCGTGCCGTTGCGTGCGTTGCCGGAACTGTCGCTGCTGTTGCCTTCAAATTGATACTGGGCCTGCAAACCCGCTGTCCCGGGGTCAACCGCCATGATCAACTGACGGTCATAAGAATACAGCCGGATCCCGTCAAGTAAGACCATTCCCTGGCCGCCAAGCGCGCCAATCCGCTCAAAGCCAATGGTTAACGTAGTGACATTGCTCAGATTCACGCCGAGCGAGGCCAGGTCGATATACCACATCTGCCAGCCCTTTAGCCTTATGTCCTCGACATCACCATCGTATGTTACCTTGGAGCCGTTGATCTTCGCGTACATCTGCTGTGGAACGTTGTTTGGATCGCCGTAGAAGCGCAGCGTCAAACCTTTAATGCCATGCTTGGTCCAATCCTGGCCCGCCTGTAGATCCGCAA
>DATKWR010000068.1:0-2608 GCA_035529475.1 Sedimentisphaerales bacterium
GCTCGAAAGGGCGTCAAGGGGCCTTCTCTTCGTTCACTCCATATTCCTTTGACGTTCGTCGATTTTCCTGTTGATCAGGGTGGCGGTGACGGCGGCGGAGAAGCCGTTGTCGATGTTGACGGCGGTGACGCCGGAGGAGCAGCTATTGAGCATGGTCAGTAGCGCCGAGAGTCCCTCAAAACACGAGCCGTACCCGACGCTGGTCGGAACCGCAATGACGGGGCAGCTTACCAGGCCGCCCACCACGCTGGCCAGCGCGCCTTCCATGCCCGCCACGACGATGACGATGTTGGCCTGCTGGAGCTTCGGCAGATGTTTGATGAGCCTGTGCAGGCCGGCGACGCCGACGTCGCAGATTAGCTCCGTCCGCTGGCCCATGATCTCGGCCGTCACCCGGGCCTCCTCGGCCACCGGGATGTCCGCGGTTCCGGCTGTGACAATCGGCAGCACGCTTAGCGAGGGGGGCAGTTCCTTCTGCTCTAAGACAATCGCCCGAGCCGCCTTTTCGTAACGTGCCTTGGGAAACTCCGCCGACAGCGCCTCGAAGACCTCGGGTGTGGCCCGCGTGGCAAGGACATTATTGCCCTTGGCCGCAAGGACCTCGAATATCTTAATGATGTGGTCCGTCGCCTTGCCGGGGCAGAAAATGACCTCCGGGAAACCCTGCCGGATTTGCCGGTGGTGGTCCACACACGCAAAGCCCAGCTCCTCGAAGGGCAGATGCCGCAACTCCTCGACCGCCTGGTCGATGTCGATAGCGCCGTTCCTGACCTGCTCTAATAATTTCTTTATCTGCTCGGCTCGAATATGTCACCTACCTTACCATCTGTCATTCTGAGCGCAGCGAAGAATCTCACTTGCGAAGGCCGGATGCTTCGCCTTCGGCTCAGCATGACAAGTACTGTGTTTTAACTGCTTGCTTTCGGCTCCAAAGTCAGGTCGGCGAAGAGCCCGGCCTGGTACTTATAATACGCCAGAGAGGCTACCATAACGGCGTTGTCCGTGCAATACTGTTTTGGGGCGACCAGCAGCGTTTTCGGGGGCCTGGAGTCCTCGCACATTTGCTTTAAGGCATCGCGCAGGGGACTGTTGGCCGCGACTCCACCCCCAAGGAGCACGGTCTTTGCGCCGAGCTGTTTGGCGGCCCTCTGCGTTTTTTTCACGAGGACATCAATCACCGCCGCCTGGAACGAGGCGGCGATATCGGCAATTTCCTGTTCGCTCATCGAATCGACTTTGTCCTCGCCCTTCATGTTCTTTCCCCGGCAGTGGTACAGCACGGCGGTCTTCAATCCGCTGAACGAAAAATCCAGCGACTGCGGCCCGAGCATCGAGCGAGGGAATCGGATGGCTTTCGGGTCGCCGTTGGCCGCGGTCTTTTCGATACTGGGCCCGCCGGGGTAGGGCAGTCTCAGGATGCTGGCAACCTTGTCGAAGGCTTCACCTGCGGCGTCGTCAACGGTCGAGCCCAACAGCTTCGGCTCCAGCGGCGCGTGGTAATCGTAAAGGCAGGTGTGTCCGCCGGAGACAATCAAGGCCACGGCGGGCAGCTCCAGAGCGTCCTGCGACATCATCGCCGACTGCAAATGGGCGTGCAGGTGATTGATGGCGATCAGCGGTTTTTCCCAGACGAAGGCCAGCGTCTTGGCGGCGGTGACGCCGACCAGCAGGGCGATGGCCAGCCCCGGCTGGTTGGCAACCGCGACGGCTGCGACGTCGTCTTTGGCGACGCCGGCCTGCTCCATCGCTTCGGCGATAACGGGATAGATCTTTTCGAGATGCGCGCGCGAGGCAATCTCGGGGACGACGCCGCCGTACTTCTCGTGCAGCTTCGTCTGCGAGGCCACGACGGCGGACTTGATGACCTTGCCGTCGGCCACCACCGCGGCCGCCGTCTCATCGCAACTGGTCTCAATCCCCAGAATATTTACAGTTCTTTCCTGCATCAAGCCGGATGATAGACAGTCGGGCGGCGACTGTCAACGTCTCGCTTCAACTGCTCAGGCCCGCGGCGCGTTTGATTTCGTCGATGTCCAGATCTCGGACGAACTTGACGAGGTTTTTGTAGATGGCGTGGTGGCCGAAGCCGCCTTTGGTCATCTCCGCAATGGCCTCGTCCTTGCTCCAGCCCTGTACGGCGATGCGATAGACCGCGCACATCGTGCCGGTGCGGTCGGCCCCGTGCTGGCAGTGCACGAAGACGGGTGTGTGATTCGGGTCGGTGACAATCTTCAGAAAGCGAACGACGTCCCCGGTTACGGGGTAGAACGTCGTCATGTTGATATGCTCGTATCCCAGGGCGGTTCCTCTGAGCTCGTCGCGGTCCGAGGTTACGAACCGCAGGTTGACGACCGTCTTGACGCCGAGCTTCTCCAGTTGCCTCATTCCCTCGGCGGTCGGCTGCGCGCCGCGATACAGCTCATCACACACCTTGTGCAAGTTCGGCAGGCCCGACAATTCAAGCGGCTCGGCCCATTTCCTGCTGCTTGCTTGTTCTGTCTCGGTCTGACGCAGGCTGTTGGCAACAGGCGCGCCGAGGTCAGGCCCGCACGTTTGCACCAGGCACGCGCCGGCCAGGACCACAAGAATCGGCAGGACAATGAGATAA
>DATKWR010000069.1:0-3064 GCA_035529475.1 Sedimentisphaerales bacterium
TCGACCCGGCCGGGTGCGGGGATGCGGAGAGCGAATCCATTCATTGTGACAGTGCCTCCCACTTGAGATTCCCGACACTCCGTCCGAGTCCGTTGAAAGATTGCATGATTAGCATTCGATCCTTTCTGTACTTGTTCTGGACAAATCCGGTTCTGGACAAATCACACTTGCCATTGAGATGGCGGATAACCAGATAACCAAACAGTCAAACAATACTGTTCGGCACGGTTATTGCTCTGAACGATCAGCCTATCAGATCAGGGGCTGGAAATCAAGGGGGGACGGGGCGCATGGAATTGAAGAGGATTGTGCGGCGGCCGATCGCAGGCATAAAATCGCCCAGGCTGCCCGCAGGGTGAAGAATCCCCTGGGAAAACAGTCAACTGCAGGCGGGCAGCGCCGCGAGGTGGCAGTTTTTCATAAGCTTCAGTCACGATTCCGCATAGTTCATGGTACTGCCCCCGTTTCCACCTGGTGGCTCAAGGTTTGAGCAATCCGTTCCCCGTTGGCCACCAGCGTCTCCAGCCCCTCGACATGAACATGGCTTAAGTGCAGCGTCCCGATCTTGCCGCCTTCCTTCACGGCCAGCAGGGTGCCGGCGGGCTCGAGGCCCGGCGCACGCAGTACGACGGCGTTGCTCACCATCAGGCGCTCCACCTCCCCGTGCACCTGGATGTACTCGGTTGCCGCCGCGGCCTCGGACTCCTCAATGACGGTCAGGCCGTCCACAATAATCGTCTTCATCCGCGGCTTGTTGTCGCCGGGCAGTGCGATGCCGGGTTTCCAGAACGGCACGCCGAGCTCGAACAGCGTACGGCTGTCGCACGGGTTGTGATGGCGGATGTTCTTGAAGGTCATGCACTCGACGTTGCCGCCGATACTGAAGAGGAACGGCGGTCGGTAGTCATAGTTGGGCGCGGTCTGGCGCAAGTCGATGTTCTCGAAGAAGATGTTCCCGAAGTTACCGTAGGTCGCCTTAGTGAACCAGGGATTAAGGTAGAAGCCGAAGCTGCGGTAGGTGCCGCTGACGTTCCGGACCGTGACCCGGTCGAGGCGCCCAGCGCCGGTCGAAAGCATGCGGATGCCCTGGTCTGCGTCGTCGAGCAGAACGCCGTCCACGAGCACATCCTCGATCGAGGAGATCTCGTCCACCTCGTCGGGACCGATGTTCATGAAGTCGTCGCCTACCCGGCCGCCGACGTTGCGGACGGTGAGGAAGCGGCCGGGCCCCCAGAAGTGGAACCCGTCCTGGTTCTGCGCGTGCATGCGGTTGGGCAGGTCGAACCACACGTTCTCGCAGAGGACGTTGCGGAACCCGCCGACGGTCAGGGCGAATGTGCGGAAGTCGCGCACGATCACGTCGCGGACGAGCAGGTTCTCCACGCCGTAGAACTCTAGGCCGAACACCCACCGGTTGTCGCCCCGGTCGTTCTGCGGATCCTGGGTCGGCAGCCGGTTCGGCGCGTCGTCCACCCAGGGCACATCGTGGGCCTGGTTGCGGCAGTCCTGGTTGTAGGTGCCGCCGATGAGCGCGATGTTGCGGTCCTTGAGACCGTAGCGGTCCCAGTTGGCGTTGCTGACGATCGCGCGGTTCGTCTGCGCCTTCTGGCAGAAGCCGCAGTCCGAGGTCAGGCACTCGATCGTCGTGTTGGAATGGACGTGGAGCGAGCGGACGAGCGCCGCGCCGTCCATGATCAGCCGCACGCCGCCGCACGCGAGCGCCTCGTCCAGCGCGGCCTGCAGCGCCTCGGTCGCGTCCGTCCCGCCCCCCGTGCGCACGTTGCTGTCCAGGGCGGCGACTTCACTCGCGATGATGGTCTTGATCTTCATGCTGGGTCTCGTTTCTTTTCGGTAGATTCATATGGCGCCTGCTTGTTGGGCAGTGGTTCAAGTTACCCCCTGATTCATTCCAGTTGGGCAAGATACAATCCGTGCCGATTGAGCCGCTGGCCGTCTTCTGGTCCGGACGACGAGATAAACGTCTTGCCCTGATAGTTGAATACTTCAGCGGCGTGTCCGTACAGGGTGGTCACAATGTTGTCGGTCGAAAACCGTTCGACGGTTTCAGAGGAACACACAACGGTCTCATAATAATGTCGATGGGCATGGGTAAAGAATAGATAGTATAGCCTGTTTCTGTGCACGACGAACGGCGACTCCATTCCGC
This sequence comes from Sedimentisphaerales bacterium, assembly GCA_035529475.1. GTDB lineage: Bacteria > Planctomycetota > Phycisphaerae > Sedimentisphaerales > Anaerobacaceae. The sequence goes on from DATKWR010000069.1 coordinate 2,168, forward strand.
CCCAGGGCACACCATCCCGAATCAACAGGCAGGTCTTTGGTGAGTCGAAGTGCGCAAAGTCGGTCGTACGGGTCACTGTGATGCTGGAACCCTCTGGATTGGGGGTACAAAGGAAGATCAAGAAACTCCCATCGTCTTTGCTCCAGAATGCATGGATCGCGCTTGGCTTCCGGCAAATCAGGCAGAACAGGAACACCGGTTGGGTTCCAGCAGGACAGATCGGTAGAGTACGCCAACTCCAGAGCGCGGTGACCGTCGATCTTCGACTCGAAGAGCATGACATACCGCTGTTGAGCGCTAAGCCACACCACAAACGGGGCGCCCAGGTATTAAGCGCCGTGACTATCATCCAGCGCAAATCCTTGACGCTGCCATGCCTGCGCTGGTGCAACGCTGGTGGCGTGTCCCAGATAGGGGTGGAAGCTGTACAACTCCTTTCCCTGGGGCGGGTACGGATTATTGATGCTATAGCAGTGCAGGATGCCCTCGGCGTCCTCAACAAAACAGTGGTCATTGATAAACCAGCGCTCGTCAGCATCAGGCGGTGCAGGTTCATAGACGAGCTTGCTCTCGCCTTTGATGTAGGGCAGCTCTGCTTTCATACGCTCTGTTCTCCAATCGCCCAACGCCATATGTCAGGCGCGGCTGCTTGCCGTCGCTTGCATCCGGCTGTTGCCGACCGATGTGCTGTGGCGCCGGCTCCGGAGCGGGTTCTCGCGGGAAAATGGCACGGGGCGCGGGGCGTCGTTCACCGGCAGCCAGGTCTCGTAGGCCGTGCCGGCCATGCCCGCGCTGGCAAAGTCACACAGGCGCACCGGCATGCCGTTCGCGGCCTTCGTTTCCATCAGCAGCCAGGGCTGGAGCCAGCGCCGGTCCGTCACCCGCCGGAGTCTCAAG
>DATKWR010000070.1:0-4279 GCA_035529475.1 Sedimentisphaerales bacterium
AGACGGGCAAAGGAGCGACCGTCGCCGTCGTCGCCCTGATCGGCCGGCTCTTCATGAAGGGCGGCGACTGCCCTTACAATGCGGCTGACCGAATTCTGCCTCAGATCAAGCAAAAGGCCGAAGTCGTCGTGGTTGACTTTCACGCCGAAGCCACCAGCGAGAAGATCGCGATGGGCTACCATCTCGATGGGCGGGTGGGCCTCTGTTTCGGCACGCACACGCACGTGGTCACCGCCGACGAGAGAATCCTGCCCAAAGGCACCGGCTATATCACTGACGTGGGCATGACCGGCGCGCACGATTCCGTGCTCGGCCGGGGCGTCGAGAGCGTCCTGAAATCATTCAGGACGCAGATGCCGTTCCCGTTCGAGATCGCTGCCGGCGACGTAAGAATGAACGGTGTTCTGGTCACCGTCGAGAGCAACACAGGCAAGGCCGAGCGCATCGAGCGTATTTGTGTCCGCGCCGAGACCGAAGAGACCACAACCTACGACACCGACGACGGCAAGCCCGATCACTTCAACAACAACTTCTAAATATCAGGTCGAGCTCTCTCGGCTTTGGGGCGGGAAGGGGGGCCTGGCAATGGATGCAATCGCTCTGGGCCAGACCTCGGCGTCGGCCGCACGCGGGGCACTTGATTACGGCGGTATGGTTCAATGCCAGATACGTCAGCAAGCCGGTCACGTTAAGAAGGCCAACGAAGACCACCCAGAAAATGAATCGGGCGTGAGAGACTCGGCGGGGCCAGCCATACCAGAAGACAAAGCCCATCATCAACGCGCTTAACACCCAGTTCACGGTGCCATTGAGAGGCCGGAGGTACTGTGGTGTTTGCAGCATGGTGTAGAAGAAGTCGCCCTGATTTGCAGACCGATGAACATTCGACCAAAACTCTCTGCCTAACAGGCGAAAAACCAAACTGTATAGCGGGGGTGAAAAATGCGTCACGAAACGCTGGGCTGCCAGCATGGGATCGACTTGCATAAAGCGACCCGGGGCCGGCATCACCCAGTCGTAACGATTGAGCAATTCAAGACCGCCATCGTCGCTTACTTTGTAGAGCTCGGTCCACATCTTGCGTGGTTTGTCGCGGTATTGCTCGACCCATTCTTTGTAAAGTTCAGGCGAAGTTGCAATAGACGGGACGGGAACTGTGCCGCTGCCGTGACGCAGCGCATATATGCTCTGTCTTGTTGCCGTCACCGAGCAACGAGGTCCTGGAAGACTCAACTGCTGGTCGGGCTCGCGCAAAATCAAATGATGTACGCCATCTTGCGTTATGCACACAAGCAGAGGCCGGTACTTCTTAGAGTCGATGTAGTCCTTAGTTCCCGGCTTGAGATCTTTCCATGCGTGCAGGGTAATCGTTTCAATGTCGGAATTGGCGCTCTCAAAAAGCAGCTTGGTCTGCCGCTTCTCGAAATTGATTTGATAGATGTGCCTGTTTGTCTGCCACAACAAAGTCGGAATGGAAGAATCCTGTGGACACCACGCGGTGAAAAGCCTGAATGCTCCCAATGGCTTTACTTTCGACTTTGAGTCTGAGAAGCCTGCGGCACTGATGTAGCCGATTCTTTGCCCGTCGATAGCATAACCTTCAAAGCACTCTGCGCCGGGACGATAGCGCCAAATCTGCTCGGTATTATTGATGGTGCCGACGGGGATCTCAATAGTCCGCGCCAACAGAGGTGCGAACGTTTGCGTCAGTCTCATCTGCATGGGTGTGAAGGCTTCACTGTAATTACGCGGCTCCTCAGCCCATGAGAGGTATTCGTAAGGCTTCTTGTCACTGGGGCCTTCCCATAGCAGGTGATCGTTCGCGTCGTATATCTGCTCGGTTCGCGGCTCGATAATCCGCCCCCGCTCGGTTCGCGGCTCATAGATAAGATGAGTCGTCCCGTCGGGCAGAAACTGCCTGGAGGATTGTCTTATCCTTTGGATTCTCTTTTCTTCGTCGCTGCGCGGTGGCTCGCTCTTTCTCTCAGTGGTGTGCTTTGTGAACGCGAACATGCGAATCGCCTCCATGGCAATCGCCTGCACCGCTGTGACCGCAATCAGAATGATCAGGACCGTCATAAAGACCCTGCCGGGTCCGGCGATATACTTTGAGGCGTTTTTCAGCTCCATAGCATTACTCTCCGATCAGAATTCTCTTGTGGCGAACGTATCGAAAAGCTGCGAAAGCAGCAGGGCTGCCCCGAAGGCGATGACCGCCAGGGCCCGAGCCAGCGACCATTCGCCTGTTGTCACACCGACGATTATGACCGCGAAAGCGATGCCGAATATCTTTGTGGTGTACCAGCGAGCCTCGCTCAGGCCTGAAAGTGCCGTGCCCAGATAGGTGAGCAGACCCATGATGACAAGAATCCAGCCGTGGATGAAGACTCTGGCCGGCGGCGGCACCGTGAAGACTTCTAGCTGGCAGGCATACCAGTAAAGACTGACCCAGACGCCGCCTATGGCCAGCACAAGGGCCGTCGAGCCGGCTGTCAGCTTTGCGGTCAGTATCGTGGTTCGGCGAGCCGAGCGATGAAGCAGGAAGGGCCATGTTCTTGTGAAGTTAGGGATCCAAAACTGCCGTGCGCCGAGGATCAGACCCAATCCAATAGAGCAACAGAACAACCACGGGCCCAGCATCGCAAGCGGCGAATTGAAGGTAAGCCTGTATGCCTCCACAGCCGTGCCGGGCGGATTATATCCACGGCTCCAATCGCGGTTTGGATTCATATCATACGCTTGCGCGCGCAGGAAGAAGCTGCCGAATGCGAGCAGCACAATCGCCGCCAAAAGCATCCAGGGCAGACATTCGCGGAATTCTTTGCCGAATAATGCTGCGAATTTCATTTTATCTTTCCTCCCACTGGAACAGCCTCTTGTGATTGGCCGGGGCGGTGAATTCGATGAACTGGTCCTCGAGATTCATCGTCACGACGTTGTACGTCTCGGCGCGGATGGACTTGGCGAGTGCCGCAACCTTCTCATCGTCGGCGCCGACCAGCGTCAGCTCAAGCTGTTTATCGCCGCGCTTACAGTGCAGCAGCCCCTCGATATCCACCTGGCCCGGAACGTCGCCCGAAAAGCTCAGGACCACTTTCCTGATAGCTCTCTGGAACTGTTCGAGCGAGCAATTCGCTCTCAATACGCCCTTGTCGATCACGATGATCCGGTCGGACACGCGCTCGACGTCGCCGAGAATGTGGCTGGAGAAAAGGATCGTCCTTCCCTGACGCATGATCAGCTCGATCATACCTTCGAGAAACTGTCGCCTGATTGCGGCGTCGAGTCCGAGCGTCGGGTCGTCCATGATCAATAGCTCCGGATTCGGCGCCAGCGCCAGGGCCAGCGAGACCTGGGCACGCTGGCCGTTGGAGAGGTGTTTTATCTTTTTCTTCTTTGGCAGGTCGAAGTACTCTATCATCTCGCGGAAGAGTTTGTCATCCCACTGCTTTGGGAAAAACGCGCGTTGGAATCGCTCCAGCGCGCCGATGGTCATCCAGCGAAACAGCCGGTGGCCCTCGGCGACGTATCCGATGCGCTGGCGAATTGCGGGCGTCAGCGCCGACGAATCGCAGCCCAACAGGCTCGCTGATCCCGCCGTAGGTTCCAAAAGTCCCAGCATGAGTTTGATGGCGGTGGTTTTTCCCGCCCCGTTGCGGCCGACGAATCCGCAGATGCAGCCGCGCGGAATCTCCAGATCGAGGTGATCGACCGCGGGCGTGCTGTCGTAGTACTTCGTCAGACCTCTGGTTTGCAATACTGTATCGTTCATTTCTCTCCCGTTCGCTTGTCCGATTTGCCGGTGAATTTCGCCAGCCGGCTGTCAAAGAGTTTCGTCAGATCCTGAGTTTCAATGCCCAGGTTCAAGGCCCGTGTAATCAGCGTATCCATTCTCTCCGCCAGGGCGTTGATGTCGGCTGCATCGCTTCTGCGCAGTTTCGGGTCGCTGACGAACGTGCCCGAGCCGGTCTTGGTGACGACCAGCCCCGCCTGCTCCAACTGCGTATAGGCCCTGGCGACCGTATTGGGATTGATTACCAGCTCGGAGGCGAGTTTCCTGACCGCAGGCAGCTTGTCGCCGCTGGCCAGCTCGCCTTTGGCGATGGCCTTGCTTACCTGCTCGACAACCTGCAGATAGATAGGCTCATCCGAGCCGGGCAGTATTTGTATCCATAGGGCCATTCAAGCAGCTTTCCTTATTCCACCAAAGCCTCTTTTTCCATTCCAAAACCCAGCCACAACCCAAAGTGTACTAATACTACTAATACATTATGTACCA
>DATKWR010000071.1:0-11591 GCA_035529475.1 Sedimentisphaerales bacterium
GACGTAATCGCCTGGCCCGTCTCATAGGACCAGACCCTGCTTCCATCGGAAAGCCTCAGCAGATAGAGCCGACCGTCCTCGGAACCAACGACAACCTTGTCCCCGCAAATCACGGGCGAGCTGTCAACCTCGCCAAGCGTCTCAAACGTCCAGATGACTTTCCCGTCGTCTCGGCCAAGACAATGCACTCGCTTGTCCCGCCCGCCGACAACCACGACGCTGCGGTCCACCGCCGGCGAGGAAAAAAACGGAGAGTCACTCTGCGCGTATTTCCATACGATTGCCCCGGTGGCCAGGTCAGCCCGGATGAATACGTTGTCGTAGTTGCCTACATAGACTTGTCCGTCGAGAAATGCTGCTGAGGCTGCGATATAGGAGCCGCTGTCAATCTCCATGACTTTGACGCCATCGGCCAGAGAGACGACGTGAATCAGCGCGTCACAGCCCCCAAAAACGGTCTTGCCGTCATCGACCGCCGGAGAGCCGTTGATATAGTTGTCGGTCTCATAAATCCAGAGAGCCTTGCCGTTTGCCGAATCTACGCAATGTAATCTGTTGTCGTAGCTGCCCACGAGTATCCGAATCCTGCCGTCTGCGGACTGCGTCCAGTTCGCGGCGCCGAGAATCTGCCCCTCCGTTTCATACTTCCATTTGAGCGAGCCGCTCTGGGCATCCAGGGCGTACAGGAAGCCGTCGGAGGATCCGACATAGACAGAACCTTCGACGATGCACGGCGCCGACTCTACGGCATCGCCGGTCAGATAGGACCAAACCTGTCGCCCACTTTTCAAATCGATTGCATAGACGCTCTTATCGGACGAGCCGACAAAAACGACGCCGTCCACGATTGCCGGTGAGGATTTGACCCGGTCGGCCGTCTTGAATTTCCAGAGCAGTTTCAGTGAATCAGGCAAAGCGCCCGGCGCCTCGCCAGAGAGATTCGGCCCGCCCCGGAACATGGCCCAGTTGCCTGCTTCGCCAAAGGTTCCTTCCGGCCCCGCGGTCTCGGCAGCCGTTTCCTTCCCGCCCGTCCCGAACGGTCTGAAGATCAGCACCGCGAGAATCACGCACACGACGGCGATCACATCCAATGCCACTACAACCTTGATAACAGCTCTCATAGCCGTCATCATAGCGAATTAGTTGGATTCAGGCAACAGGGCCTCTTGGAAGTGCCCAAAGTGGAATCTCTGTGGACGGTTGGCGGCGTTCGGGAGTGAGACGAATCTCTACCGCACCGGTGCTTTGGTGTCTTGCGGCGAAACCCGCTGTTCGGATGTGTATTGGCTTCTGGCCTCGGCAATGAGTCTGAGCATCTGGTCGGCCTGGCCTTGGATCGCGGGGTCGGAATTGGTGACCCTCGAATTCCATTTGCTGTATTCTTTATTCAGATGCCGGCGGACTTTCTCTTTGTCCATATCCAAAGTAATACCCAGAACGGTCTGGATATCTTTGACCTGGTGCATGTCGATCGGAAGGACCTTCTGCATCATGACGCGGAATCTCTCAGGGTCAACTTCCAGCCAGGTCGCCAGGTCTTTCAGGATGGCCAGCTCTTCGGCGGCGACGGTGCCGCTGGCCCGGGCGACATACAGGCACAGTTCCAGAATGTCATATCGCTGCGCGATCGGTGCAATTCCGAGAAGCTCTCTGCAAATTCCGCAGCCGTCAAGCCTGTTGCCGGCACGGAAGAAAGCAATCGTCTTGTTCAACGCCTTATCGAGCCTGGGAATATCTTGATCGGAAGCCTCTTCGGGACTATCCAGGATATTGTCTCGCGCCCAGTTCTTTATCAGGTCGATCTCCCAGTCGTGCAGGTCGCCGTCCGCGGCACTGACGGCAAACGCCAGCGCCACAGCCAGCACTTTGGTCCGTTCGGAGTTCTCCTGCAGATCCATAAAGCCAAAGTCCGGGTTTTCATAGACGAACCTGCACCGGGCCAGAGCGAGTTCCTGGCCGGTTTCTGCCGACAAGACCGAGGTGTCGAATTGCAGAGTTCTGCCGCCCCGGCGCGGGAACAGCAGCTTGTCGAGGCGCAACTGGGCAACGGACGTCCAGTCCGACAGGATGGTCACCTGATGGGGCAGCTTGCCGAGGTCGGCCTTGTGATAGAAGGGAGACAGCACCGGTCCGCCTGCCCCGGTCCCCTGTCTGACCTGCGTTTGTACGGCCATCGGAAACTCATCCGTAACGTCCAGGACGGAGACCTTCAGGGCCGCCTGACACGCGGTGATCGAGGTGTGAATCGAGCCGCAGATGTCCACATTGAAGACATCAACGACGCGGTCCTGGTCTTTCTGCTTTGTAAGCCGCACGCGGCAATTCAGAATGCGAATGTCAACCGGCGAGGAAGAGTCCGTACCCGGGCCTGATTGCGCATTCGCCGCAATACCGGTTCTTGTCCGGCCGAACGCGCCCGACGACTTGAAGCGGCGCACCAGGCCCCGGAGCTTCAAGAGATATCGTAGCCCTATGCGCTCGATATGATTCACGAATCGCGCAAACTGGTAGCGATCAATCAGGCCGGAGAAAGTCACCGCCGCAGATGCCGCCAGCAAGACCAAAATTGATACCAGGAGTTTGTCCATTCGCACACCCGCGCATCCTGCTACTGGACTTTTGACTTGCCAACCGCGGCCATTTCTTCGTCCTTCTCCTTGACGTCCTGCTTCGAGACTTTGCCGTCCTGGCCCAGCGCCAGGTCAACCTCAAGGATTCGGCCCGATTCGAGGTCCTCGAATTTGCAGTGCATTCTCTGGTTCACGTCATAGCTGTACGTGACTTTGATGGGACACTGGGCGGGCCGGTCCGCGGGAAGCTTGAATTTGTGCGTCGCAATCCGGTTGACGTATTCGACGGCCTTGTCTTCTCCCTGGGTGACGGTGACCGCCACCTCGGACTGGCCCTTGGTCAGCGTGTAGAACATCTGCGATGCTTCACAGGGCAGCGGCGTATTCTTCTTCAGGATGATGCGATTTTCCACAACGCGCCGACCCGTTTCCTTGTCGAGAGGAGCGCAAATCGTCCCGTAGCTGTGATTGCAGACGTCCGTCAGGTTGATATCTTTGAGCCCGTTGGCGATACCGGCCGAGACCGCATCGGGCTTTTCTCTGACCATCGTGAGGCCCGCGTGCAACGCGGCGCCCAGCGCCACACATTCATCGACGTTGACCGCCGTCTCAGGCGGGAACCCGAACAGCTTCTCCAGCCGCTGCTGGACAAGAGGGATGCGCGTGCTGCCGCCGACCAGAAGGACCTTGTCAATGCCCGATGGGTCGATCCCCGCCTCTTCGAGGGCCACTTCGACCAGAATGTCCGCGCGATCCATCAGCTCGCCAATCGCTGCCTCGAACATCTCGCGGGTAATCTCCACTTTCATATTGCCCTTCGGGCCGTAGAGCATCTTTTTCGCAACGTCCCGCCGGGACAGTGTTCTCTTGATGTCCTCTGACTCGTCTTCGTACTTCGCTCTGTCCTCATCGGATGCGATGAGTTCGCCGTTGAATTTCTCCCGGTAGCTCTTTTCGAGCATCTCCAGGATTTTCTGGTCAAAGTCAATGCCGCCGAGCGAGTGATCGCCCTGGGAACAAACGATATCCATTTGATGTCCTTTGACGTCCATGATGGTGACATCGAACGTGCCTCCGCCGAGGTCATAGACCATGACCCTTCCGGAAACCTTGCGTGTGGTCGCATAGTACAGCGCGGCGGCCACGGGTTCGTTGACGATTCCAATCACATTCAAACCTGCCGCGATCCCTGCGTCCATGGTCGCTTTGCGGCGGACTTCGTCGAAGTGGGCGGGAACGGAGATGACAACGTCGCGGATCTCACCATGCTCGACAGAGCAGTCCTGCTTGAGCTTCTTGAGAATCAAAGCAGACAACTCGACGGCTGTCCAGTCCTTTGAGTCGATGGTCTTATGATAACGTGGATCGCCCATGTGCCGCTTGATCCACCGGACTGACCGTTGAGCGTTCAGGTACCGCGAGTTAATCGCTTCAATACCGACGCGGACCATGTCCGGGTTCTCTTCGTCGAAGAAGATCGCAGACGGTGTGAGCCTTTCACCATCGGCATTTGGGATTATCTCCGGCTTGCCAATAGCGTTGAGAATCGCCAACTCCGAGAACGTCGTGCCGAGGTCAATTCCCACAATATTCGTCATATTACACCCCCTATGTCAGTGGCTTCGTCAATCCCGGGTTGCTTCGATCATCAGGCAAACAGTTTCACCTGAGCCGGACGCACCACTTTGGTATTCTCCTCGTTAATGAAGTACTGATAGCCCGGTCTGATCACATCAGCAATCTTGCCCGCCTGCTCCGGCTTATCGCAGGGCTGCTTGTCTTTGACCGCTTCGGCGTATCGTTCCTGGCCCCGATATTCACTGTTGACTTCGGGCCTGAACTGTTCAATACCGCTTGATTCCAGGGCAAAAACCAGCTCATCTTTGACTTCTTCGAGATGCATGGACCTGGCCTCGTCTTCGCCCAATTGACCGATACGATTTTCGAGATTGTCGATGCAGCGGATGACCCGCAGGCAAAACGTTCTGATAATATTCCAATCGTAGCCGTCCTGGAGCTTCTCCAGCCGGTTCTGCTGGTAGGTCGTGTATTCGCGAATGGCTGAGACCTGCTGGCTGAGCTCTTTGAGGGTATTGCTCAGGGGCTTCGACTGATCCCGGCTCTCGGCATGCTTCGGTCCAGACTTGAGCGAAGCCTTCAGATCAATCGATTCTTCATCAGAGAGCAACAGGGCGATCTTCTCGGCCTCGTCGGAAATCCTCTTTATCTGACTCACTTCCGCACGGACCCTCGGATCGCGTTTGACGGCGGGCGCTTTCTGCACCGGCCTCTGCCAATTCACATTCACGAAGTTCGGCCTTGTTTCGGGAGAACCCTGCCCGGGGGTTCTGTCCTTCCACGGCCCTTCGCCGGCGGAAGTTGGGTTCTGTTTTTCGGGCTTCGTCTTCTTGGCCGACGCCTTTTGGGGCGTTGCTTTCACGGCGGCCGCTTTTTCAGGTGGTTCGACTTCTCCGCTGCGCCAGCGTCCGAGGCGAGTGACGCCTCTGCCGATCATCCGGGCGACCCATACTAACAACCACCACGCATAAACCAACCCTCCGAAAGAGGTGCACACGATGGAACCCGTGAGAATATTCGCGTTCATCGCTTTGCGTCTCTTGTATGCGTCCAGCTCGATGCGCCAGTTTTCTCCATAAAGAACGTCCGAGAACTGATGAACGGTCATTTTACCCGTTGCGATCTTGTCAATATCCGCTTTGAGTCTCTCTTGCTGCTCCAGCGCGATCTGCTCCCTTGTCTTGGTTTTGCCATCCTCATCGAGGAACAAGGGCAGCCCCGCACGCTGCTCCGCGGGCAATTGGAGCCACTCGTTGTATTGTTTCAGGTAGTCGTCCTTCTCCGTGCCGTACTTCAATTGGCAGTGAGCTATTTCCGCCTGTTGCTCCCTTTGCTCGGTGAGAACCCACGAAAGCAGAGAACCGCCGCCAAAAAGCAGTACAGAAGCCAGAATAATCGATTTTGTGCGCATGATTCCAGTTTTCAATCATGAATCATTGGTTCTTGCCGCCCGCGCGCCGAACGCCGGACACATTGCCCCGTTCGTCAGTGCTGCTCGCCGGGATTGAGGTTCTCCGTGAAGACCTCGTTCTCATTCTTACCGTACACTTCGGTCACGCGGAGCACCTCCTCGATGGTCGTGAGGCCCTGCTTGACCTTCACAATTCCGTCATCGAACAGACTCCTGCGTCCGCCTTCATGGAAAGCGCGGCGCATGCTGCCCGCCGAGGGGTCTTTGTTTATCATTTCCCTGAACCGTTCTTCGATAACCAGTAGTTCGTAAATTCCCACACGGCCGGCGTAGCCGGAGCCTCGACAATCGTCACAGCCGGCACCGTGGAATACCTGGTCCGCCTGCACCCCGGCCTTTTCCAGGTATTGCCGGATATTGTCCGAGGTTTCGGTGGGCTGCTTGCACTTGGGACAAATCTTCCGGACCAGCCGCTGGGCAAGAACCGCGTTCAGAGAAGCAGCTATCAAGTACGGCTCTATGCCAATATCCACCAATCGCGTAATGCTGCCGGCCGCGTCGTTGGTGTGCAACGTCGATAGAACCAGGTGGCCCGTCAGGGCAGCCTGGACCGCAATGCGAGCCGTCTCGTTGTCGCGAATTTCTCCTATCATGATTACGTCCGGGTCCTGGCGCAGCAGGCTCCGCAGAGAGGTGGCGAAATCAAGGCCGATCTTTTCGATGATCTGGACCTGATTGCAGAAGTCCAGCTCATATTCGACCGGGTCCTCGACCGTCGAGACATTCAATTTGCCATGATCCATCTGACACAGCCCCGCGTACAGGGTCGTGCTCTTGCCGGAGCCCGTCGGACCGGTCACGAGCAGGATCCCATGAGGAAGCACGATCTGCTCGGCGAACGTTGACATCACGTCGGGCTCCATGCCCAACTGCTCCAGGCCGCGCAAGACGGACTGGCTGTCCAGAACACGGATGACCACCTTCTCGCCGTGATTCGTCGGCAGCGTCGAGACGCGCAAATCGATGGCCCTGCCGGCTATGGAGACCTTGATCTTCCCATCCTGGGGCAGCCGCCTTTCCGAAATGTCGAGATTGGCCATGATCTTGATGCGCGAAACGATCGCGGGGTGCATCTTCAGCGGCGATTCCTTCATGTCGAAGAGCACGCCGTCGATACGGTACCTCGTCCGCATCAGCTTTTCCTTGGGCTCGATATGAATATCACTGGCGCCATCACGTACCGCATTGCTGATCAGGTAATTGACGAACTTGATAACGGGCGACTGGCCCGCCATCTTCTCGAGGTCCTCGGACTGCTCCTGCTCGTCCTGAACGACCTCAACATCCGTCATATCGCTGATGATGTCGTCAATGTCGTAATCGACTCTTTCATCGTTGAGAGTACCGCAGACTCTGTCTATATCCTCGTCGAGGCACACGATCGTCTCGGTGTTCATCTGAACCTGTCTTTTGACGTCTTCGATGACGAACAGGTCGGCCGGACGGCTTGTCGCCACGATCAGCGTCTCGCCCCGGACCTCGATGGGCATGATCCGGTTGCTCTTTATGTAGTCAAGACCGAGCTTGCTGAAGGCGTCCCTGTGCACATGGTCCGGCCCCACCCTGCGGAACTCCAGCCCATACAGCCCCGCCCGGGCCATGGACAGGTCGGGCTCGGCCACAAGGTTCATCTCCGCAATGACCTGCCCGATATCACCGCCGGGTTTTGCCTTGACCATCCGCCTGGCTTCGGTGAGCTGCTCCGCGGTAATCTTTCCCAACTCACAGAGCACGTCGGCGACGTCGCGAACCTGAGGGGAGCTTTCCTCTTCCTCGGGACTATACAGTTGCGACAGACCGATGATTTCCTCTTCAGAGCCGTCGTTCAAAAGGCCGACGGCCTGGCTCGCGCCGGTCCATCCCTCTTTGCGTCGAAATCCAAATATCCGTGCCATATTCCAAGATACCCCCAACCTAAAGAGTTTCGTGCCTAAGAATCCAGTGAAACGCTCCTGCAACAGGGGCCAACAAAGGTGTATCCCCAACCGAAGCCGTACACCCCACTGCTGGCACGTGTGTTGAGCCCTCCGTGAAAACCATTACCTAAAATATAAGTAATAACTCTGACCAATCAAATCGGTCGGCGGCGGCAAAAAAAGCACTTTTTCTGGGTCCCATCGGACCTTGTACGGAGCCGCAAGAGCACGGTGAACCTACTCGGTCAATTATCGGAATGATTCGGAAGTGACTTAAAGAGGAACTCGGTTTCCCGGCCTTTTCGCCGCTGAAAACGGATTACACGTTGGCAACACCGCGCGGATTCCCGGACGATGACTGCTTTGTCTGCGCCGGGAAAACATCCTCTGCCAGGTCCTGACCGACCTGCCTGGCGTAGTACTGCCTCATAATCTCCTGCCCCTCGGTTTGGAACGTGTCCATAGAGGAAAAGACGCCGATCTTCATCAGCAATAGTACCGTGACGCAAGCCGCCAAATGGCCGACGGAATGCCCGTACCTGCCGCATCTTTCCACCAGCTTCGGCTCAGGCAGGGTCGTCTTGAGCCTCGCAGCTTGTGGCTCGGCCCGCAAACCATGCTTGAGCACGCCGATGGCCTGCTCATTGGCGCGCATCAAAAGACTAAGGCTGTGCGGCCTGGCTTTCATCAATGACAATGCGAGGTTGACTTTACCCAGCGAGACAAGCCGCCGCTGGCATCTCGGACAACTCGAGATATGGCTCTGCAGCCAGCCCGCCTCGGCTCCCCAATGCCTTGTCATCGCAGTGTACAGCCACGTTCTGAGTCGTCTGCATTGATTGTCTGCTCTTGTGATTGCCATGATTATTCTTCTTTACTCATCCACATTGCCAACAACTGAATTGCTTTGCATCGGTAAACTCTCGCCGTCCCTGGTGATATGCCCAATATCCTGCCTACCTGAGCGTAGGACAACTCGGCAAGGTCGCGTAATGCGAGCACGTTCCTCAGATGTTCCGGAAGCTTGGCGATCCGCCTGCGCAGGGCCTCCTGGAGATATTCGGAATCAACTTCTATCGCGGGCGAGGCGGTTGCCTCGGTCCTCGCTATGGGCCCGGACAGCCTGTTCCTTTCGGCCATCCTGCGTCTCAACATTGAAACCGCTATGTTGTTCGCGGTACGGAAGACGTACGCCTTCACATGGTCCGGTTTTCGCCCCCCTTCAAAATGCGCCAGTTGCAGAAAAGTATCCTGATAGGCGTCGCACACGTCCTGCTCGTTGCCCAGGATGCGCCAGAGCATCGTAACCAGCTCGGGGCCGTACTTCTGCATCGTGGACAGAATCCACCGTTGTCTCCCGACAACGACCCCGGAGACGGCAGCGTCCCAAAGCAATTCACAACTCAAGGCCTTGCTGAACATAAGCGCCCGTTCACCCTACGTTACCTTGTTCCACCAACTAAGACGCAGCAACAAATGATATGTTATCATAAATCTTGCCAATTCAAGGGAAAAAAACGTCTTTTTCAGATAACGTCGCGGGGTATCAAAGCGTCTTATATTCGGTTGCACAGCGTCGGAAATGCAGAATTGGTCAGGATCGGACCGCAGCGATATGGATACGAATCACCGCGAAAAAAACTTATGCGAGCCGAAGCAGAATGCGAAGGACGTAGTCTCTTTAGTGGACGATTTGCTCAACAGGGCCGTGAAGTGCGGCGCTAGCGATGTCCACTTCGAGCCAAGAAGCACGCAATTGGACGTCAGGTTCCGGCTTGACGGCGTGCTGAACACCGTGGAGAAACTGCCCAGATCTCTTTCCGATAACGTAGTCGCCCGGCTCAAGGTTCTGGGGGGGCTTCTGACCTATCGCAACGACATACCCCAGGAAGGCCGGATAGAGACCAAGATGGGCCAAAACAACCAGGTCATGGACCAGCGGCTGGCGATTTTCCCCACGATACACGGCCAGCGGGCCGTCGTGCGCTTGTTCTACAACAACACCGAGTTGATGGAGTTGGAGCAGTTGGGCTTCTCTGAACGCACGTACTCCGCACTCAAAAACATCGCCGCCCAGAACCAGGGGGTTCTGCTGCTGACCGGCCCGGCGGGCAGCGGAAAAAGCACGACGCTCGCCGCCCTTTTGCGGCATATTCTCAGGGTCTTGCCGGGCAGGAGCGTTGTCACGTTGGAGGACCCGGTGGAGATAAGAATTGAGGAGGCTACCCAGGTCCAGATTACGCCGCACGGACAGATGACCTTCCCCACGGCGCTGCGGTCGTTGCTCAGGCAGGACCCCCAGGTCCTGATGATCGGAGAAATCCGCGACGCCGAGACAGCAAGGATTGCCGTCGAGGCGGGACTGACGGGGCATTTGCTGATGAGCACGATGCACAGCGGCTCACCCGCCGGGGCGCTGCTGCGCCTGTTGGAGATGGGGATCGAGCCTTACCAGGTCACCTCAAGCATCTCGGCCGTCCTGAACCAGAGGCTGATCAGAAGGCTCTGCACAAAATGCAGGCAGCAGGTCGCAAAGACGGGCTCGTTCACAGCCCAAGGATGCGATGACTGTTTCAACACGGGCTATAAAGGGCGAGTCTTGATGGCCGAAATGGTTCAACTCGAAAGCCAGTTACGAAAGGCCATTTTGGCCAAAGCCGACCTGGACGAGCTTGACGCCATCCTCAAAGACAAAGGCCACACAACTATGCTCGCCGACGGCCAACGCCTGGTCCACGAGGGCGTCACAACCGAGGAAGAGTTGAATAAAGTCTGTGGAATCGTCTCAGACAACTCATAAGCTTGGGAGAACGTTTGATGAAACGCACGGTTGTCAGTCTTGTCATTCTTTCGTTGGCCCTGGTGCCGGCGAATGCGCGCCGCTTTGCTGAGGGTCCGGTTAGGCTGACGGTCTGGCCGGTCAAGGCCCCTGAATCCGCGGACAAAGTTCGGCTCCTGCCGAAAGCCGACGACCTGACCGACGCCGATGCGGTGCCTCTGTATGAAGAAGCGGTCCAAGCCATGCCCAGAGGCATCAAGCAGGATCAGATACGCGAATGGCTTAAGCTGCCGCCCGAGCAGTTGCCACAGCAGCAGGCCGAAGAGATGGTGCAGAATTACCAGGACAGTCTGAGGCTCGTCGTTCAGGCGACCAAGTGCAAACAGTGCAACTGGCCTGACTGGAAACCTGGGACCGAGATTGCGAACTTGAACGAGTATCGGGAATTGGCATTTGTCATTCAGTTGTGGGCGAGGCTGGAAATCAGCCGGGGCGGGCATGACGGTGCCTTGCTTGCCATGCAGGCGGGATTTGCGATGGCCAAGCAGTTGGGAGAGGGGCCGACGATAATGCAAGGTCTGGTGGGGATAGCGGTGGCTGCGATGATGTGCCGGGAGGTCGAGTACTTTGTGCAGGCAAAGGATGCGCCAAATCTGCACGCAGCGCTGGCGGATTTGCCCAGGCCCCTTATCGATGTGGAAGAGGCAATTGAGAAAGAGAGAGGGAATCTCAACAACTACAATATTCTGGTCCGGAAGCAGTTTGAGAAGCAATTAGACCCGGCTTATGATCGGATACGGCTGACTTCAAAGCGGCTTACAAACAACTTGAACAGCCTGCAATGCGTGGAGGCCATACGGCATCACGCCGCCACGCACGAGGGGCAATTGCCGGAAGCCCTGAGTGACATAAGCGACGTTGAGGTCCCGAACGACCTGATGAGCGGCAAGGCATTCGCCTATCGCCGGACAGCCGATGGCGCAGAGGTGCAATCGACCATACCCCAGGGTGGCGGCCCGGAAGACACGATCCATTATGCGATAGTGGTCAAGAAATAGACTAGTGACCGTAGAGGACCAAACATGGCGACATTCGAATATAACGCACTGACGTCGGCAGGCAGGCTGATGAAAGGGACGATTGAAGCCGGCTCGCGCCAGGAGGCGGACGAACTGCTCAAGCAGATGCAGCTCGCCGTCAATTCCATCGAAACGGCCAAGCCCGAAAGGCCCAAGACGGCTATCGGCAGAAACGAGTTCGTGCTCTTCAACCAGCAG
>DATKWR010000072.1:0-8892 GCA_035529475.1 Sedimentisphaerales bacterium
AATTCCTCGTAAAGCTGGGCGGCTAATGTCTTATTGTGCGAGACAACCAGCGCCGGCAGATCGTTCTGCGCGATGACGTTGGCCATAGTGAACGTCTTGCCGCTGCCGGTGACGCCCATCAGCGTTTGGAACTTCTTGCCCGCGCGCAGCCCCCCGACCAGCCGGGCAATGGCATCCGGCTGATCCCCCGCAGGCTTCAACGCATCGTTTAGCTTGAACAGACCCATATCTGCACTATTTTAGACGAATATCGGGCAAATCTCACGGAAAATGTTCACAACGGAGGTTTTGCGACGACTTGCTTTGCGTCTTATAATCTGGTATATTACACGATTGATACTGTAGAGAGGGAAACCAGTATGAGAACCGCAAAGGTTGCTACTCTTTTTACGCTGGTCGTCTTGGCTGGGCTGGCAGTAGCCAAAGCCGCCGAGGCCGGCGCAATCGTCAGTTGGGGAGCCATCGCATTCGACTCCAAAGAGCTCGACGCCAATGATTTCATAGCCATATCCGCAGGGGTTGCTCATGTTCTTGCCCTCAAGTCCGATGGTTCTATCATCGGTTGGGGTTCAAATGAGTTTGGACAGGCCATGCCGCCGGACGGCAATGATTTTGTTGCCGTATCTGCAGCGCGCACTCATAGTCTTGCCCTAAAGAAAGATGGTACAATTGTCAGTTGGGGTAATACTGAAGATATTCGGCTGATTCCGCAAGGGAATGACATTGTTGCCATATCCGCAGGATATCTCCCCATATTTGCAGGATACATTGCAGGATACAGCCACTGTCTGGCCTTAAGATCTGATGGTTCTATCCTTGGTTGGGGTTGGAACAGCTTCGGTCAAGCCAACGCTCCTTCAGGCAATGACTATATTGCTATCGCAGCAGGAGGTCACCATAGCCTTGCTTTGAAATCTGATGGTTCCATAGTCGGTTGGGGCTCAAATGCTGAAGGACAGGCGAATTCGCCCCCCCGCGACGGCAATGATTTTGCAGCTATAGCTGCGGGAGGCACTCATAGCCTTGCCTTAAAGAAGGACGGTTCGATTATCGCTTGGGGCGAAAATGACTTTGGACAGGCAATTCCACCCGACGGCAACGATTTTGTTGCCATCGCTGCGGGCTGGTCACATAGTGTTGCCCTAAAATCTGATGGTTCCATAACCTGTTGGGGTAATAATGACTACAATCAGGCAGTACCTCCAGACGGTAATGATTATGTTGCTATTGCGGCAGGAAGCTACTTTAGTCTCGCACTAAAGAAAAATGGTTCGATTGTTGTTTGGGGACGTAACGACTATGGCCAATCTAAACCACCGATAGGCACTGACTTTATTGCAGTTGCCGCAGGAGGTGAGGATATCCCTTCCGCACGCTACCCTTATACGGTCTATGACGGGATGGCTTTGAAGAAAAACGGCTCGATTGTTACGTGGGGTGAAGGAGCCGCAGGACCACCGGCGGAGAATGATTTCGTCGCTATATCGGCTGGAGATTATCAAGATCTTGCATTGAAACAAGATGGCTCCGTCATTGGCTTGGGTGGCAATTACGGCCATCAGGTGCCACCTCCTGCTGGCAACGATTTTCTGGCAATATCCGCAGGGGATAGGCATAACCTTGCGTTGAAATCGGATGGTTCAATCGTTGCCTGGGGCGATAACTACCGTGGCCAAGCTGCACGTCCTGACGGTAACGATTTCATAGCAATATCTGCGGGAGGGTTCCATAACCTTGCGTTGAAGTCGGATGGTTCTATTCATGGCTGGGGCAATAACTACTATGGCCAGGCGACGCCACCATCAGATAGTTATTTCTCAGCAATATCGGCTGGGTATTATCATAGTCTTGCATTGAAATCAGATGGTTCTATTGTCGCCTGGGGCTATAACGATTATCATCAGACGACACCCCCGGACGGCGATGATTTTATAGCAATATCCGCGGGAGGGTTGTACGGCCTGGCACTAAAGCAAGACGGTTCAATCGTTGGCTGGGGTTGGAATCATTCTGGTCAGGCGACGCCACCGGAAGGTAACGATTTTATTGCCATAGCCGCAGGACATTATCACGGCCTCGCGATCAGGAGGGAGCCTGATCCGTAGGCGGGGATTAAGACGATGCGTGCAAGTTGGCTTTCCCGACGGCGAGATTGTGGCCGAAGACTGGCCCACTGCCTGCAATCTGAGTCTTCATAATCCTGCGCGGATTCCCAAATAAACGCGAGGTTTTTTAGCGTACCGGGTCGGGATAGACAATCGCCGCTATCAGGGCCTTTCCGTACAGGCTCCAGAGGGTCTGTGGGTCGAGCTTGGAATCGGCCGGCAGCATCTCGAAGGTTATGATGGGGATGCCCAAAGTAACGCCGGCATAGGAGCCTAACGAGCCGGGTTTGGCCCCGATCTTCTTGACGGGCAAGTTGCAGTATCGAGCTATATGCTTAGCCAGGGCGTCCGCGGGGCCGTCGTAGTCGATGCAGGCCAACGGCTGATGAATGCTCACAATCCGGTCGGGCTTGTACTGCGCGATAAGCTGGCGGATGATCCGCGACTCCGGCTCGGAGAGCGCCGTCTGCCCCGAATGTTCGTCGGTGACACGATTGGCCGCCTCGAAATTGCGGTTCAAATCTACGCCGCGAGCGTTGTAGCGGATGCCGCGGGCCATGCCATCAGGATTCGCGACAGGCAGCAGCACCGCCGTGCGCCCCTCCAGCAACTCGGGATGCTCCCGCAGATAGGCTCCAAGCCGCCGGACAAGGGGCGTGCCCACAGCCTCGCTGCCATGAATCGTCGCCATAATGAGAGTCACATCAGGACCCTGGCCGAGCACGAGGCACAGAATAGGCTGATACTGAACCGAAGTGCCGACGATACGATAAGAGGACGGAAGTACCGCAGGCCGGGGCGCAGGCGGAGTTACTATCTCCGGATAGTCCACCGGCTCAAAGCACCCGGCAAGAGTCAAAACGGCGAACAGTGCGCTATACGTCAGAAACGCCGCCCGCTTAGAGCCTGTGCGAATAACCGTTCCCTGCGCCCTGTCATGCTGAACGCAGTGAAGCATCTGGGCTGCGAACCGCAAGACACGGGCCAGATTCTTCGGCTTCGCCTCAGAATGACAAACGCTGGAGGGTAATTCGGATGGGCTTTTATTGCGCATTCCTGTTCCCTTCAACAGTTCGTGCCTCGCGGCACAATACCAAGACCTGCCCATTATAAGTTTTCGCCGTCGTGATTAAAGCCCAAATTTGGAGCGAACGGTCAATTCTCCGCGCTTTGCCCATGGAGCCGGCGCAATCGACAGCGACTGATGCCTTATCGGACGCAACGGCCCCCAAGCCAAAAACACTTGAGAAACCCGGCCTTCTCTGATAGATTATTACCCGTCCTGCGGAGCCCTGCTCACGCGGGAACGAAAGCAAGACCGAAAACTGATTCGAGGTAACTGATGAACGTACTGTTAATCGGCAGCGGCGGACGCGAACACGCGATTGCCTGGAAACTGGCCCAGTCGAAGAACTTGAGCACACTTTACACCGCTCCCGGCAATCCCGGCACGGCCCAATGCGGCCAAAACATCCCCATTGCAGCGGAGGATACGGACAAGCTTCTGGAGTTCGCGCAACAGAACAAGGTCGAGCTTGTGGTGGTCGGCCCGGAGGGTCCCCTTGCGGCGGGCCTGGTCGATGCCTTCGAGAAGGCAGGCATAAAAGCCTTCGGGCCCAGCGGCGCCGCGGCGCAGCTCGAAGCGGACAAGGTATTCGCCAAGCAATTGATGCGCTCGTGCAGTATCTCATCGGCCGAGGGCAGAACCTTCGAGCGATTCAGCGACGCCAAAGCATACATCGCCAGCAGAGATGAACCCGTGGTCGTCAAGGCGGCGGGCCTTGCGCAGGGCAAGGGCGTTTTTGTCTGCGATGAGCCTTCAGATGGGATTCTGGCGGCGGAGAAGATCATGGTGGACCGCATATTCGGCTCGGCCGGCGATAAAATCGTCGTCGAGGACAAGCTGCTCGGCGAAGAAGCATCGATCCTGGCCTTTGTCGATGGCCGGAATATTTACCTGATGGAATCATCGCAGGATCACAAAGCCATCGGCGACGGAGATACCGGGCCGAACACAGGCGGCATGGGCGCCTACAGTCCCGCGCCCATTGTGACCGATGGGCTGATGAGTCAGATCACGCGAGAGATTCTCGTGCCGCTCGTGGACGGCATGAACCGCAACGATACGCCGTACAAGGGCGTCCTGTATGCAGGGGTAATGATGACCGCCGGCGGACCGAGAGTGCTGGAGTTCAACGTCCGCTTCGGCGATCCGGAAACCCAGCCTATTCTTGCCCGACTCAAGAGCGACTTGCTGGAAATGCTGCTTGCCGTCTGCGACGGCACGCTGGATGAGGTGACTCTCAAGTGGGACCCCCGGCCGGCCGTGTGTGTCGTTATGGCTTCCGGGGGCTATCCGGGGGATTATCAAAAGGGCAAGAAGATAACCGGCCTGAAAGAAGCGCAGCAGCTCCAGGATGTGATCGTCTTCCATGCGGGCACCAAAGAGGAGGATGGAAACATTGTGACCAACGGCGGCAGAGTCCTGGGCGTCACCGCGCTGGGAAAAACAATTGCCGACGCCAAAGCAAGGGCTTACGAAGCGGTGGACATCATAAAATTCGAGGGCGCCTATTGCCGCCGGGATATCGCCGACAAGGCCATCAAAACAACTTCGAGAAGATGATCGATCCTTGAGAGCACGAAAAGACACATCCAGGGGGATTTGCGTTTTCCATGACCCGGTCTGATGTTAAGAACCTGAGGCAAAGGACGATCTTTCGTCGCTTTCTTACGTGCCTGCTTTTGGCGGGACTGCTGTGGGTCTTTTACATCGCAGCCGGCAGGGCCTTGTGCTATATCGCCATGCGGCAGATCGCCGGGCTGACCAATACGAAAATAAGGACCGAATCCGTTGCCTTCCATTCGGACGGCTCCGTCTATATAAAGAACTTCACGATCAGTCCATACGAGCAGCAAGGCGGCGATGACACCATCCTCAGTGCGGAAAATGTATATGCCCGCTTCAATCTGCGCAGTTTCTTGTCGCTGCGGCCAACCCTCAAAGTCATCGATGTCAATGATTTCGTTTTCAACGCCCAATACGACCTCGACACCGGCGGCTGGAATTTGTCTGCACTCAAGTTCAAGCCTCTGCGACGCGGTGCCGCAGGAATGCCGGCGATCCACCTGGGAGGCGGCACCCTTCAATACAGCAAGATATCGAAAGGCCGGACAAAGGTCGCCCTTTCCGTGCCTTTGGACGCTCGATTCGGATTCGATGAGCAAATGCAGGAAGGCTACAGTTTTGAGATCGCAACCGCCACCACGGCGTCCGGGTTCGGCCAGAGTCGCTTGACGGGACACTGGAAACCGGGGACCGTTACCATCGCCGGCGGCATTTCATCCGTCGATGTGCCCGAGCTTGAGATGGCCTGGATAATAGACGTTCTGGCCGCCGAGCTGAAATACGACGCGAGCGACGCCTTTTCGCTCAAGCTGAAAATGAAGGATTTGTACTCCCGGAGCAGCCCCGAGCTGAAAAGGCTCACGCTGGCAGGGCCGGCCTTCCTGGAGACGTCCGGGCCCTTTGCCGCCCTGGCGAGATTCTTCGAGTATTATCAGCCTCGGGGACGAATCGACGTGGACCTCGAAGCTTCCGGAAATCTGAGCCGGCTGGGCGAGGCTGCGCTGGCCGGCAGCGTGTATTGTAAGGATGTCGCGTTCTGCCACCGGGAGTTTCTGTATCCGATCGAGCATCTGGCCGGCCCAATAGACTTCAACGAATGCAGCGTGGAGCTGAATAATCTGATCGGCAAGCACGGCGATGTCGAGCTTTCGTTCGATGGGTGGTCCAGAGACTTTGGCCCCGACTGGAAATATGACGTCACGATCAAGAGTGACCGCATGCCGCTGGACGGCGACCTATACGATGCGCTGAGCGCGAGACAGCAGGAATTCTGGTGTGCTTTTACTCCAACGGGCTCAGCGGCAATCGACTACAGGCTCAGCCGGACTTCCCAAACGGACAAGCACAGAAAACTGCGGGTCGAGCTTCACGGGGCCAACGCCGTGTACCAGCACTTTCCCTACCCGTTGGACAATCTCAACGGCGAACTCTCCTTCGCAGGGGACAAAGTGCTCTTTCGCGACGTTGTCTCTCAAACAAACCAGCGAAAGATTACCATCAATGGCGCAATAGCCGTTGACAGTGATAAGAAATCCATCTACGACATCTCCGTGGATGTGAACAACCTCCCGCTGGACTCCACCCTGGAAGCCGCCTTGCCGAAGAAACAAAAGGACCTTTACAAGCAGTTTCATCCGGCTGGTCTGGCGGATGGATGCGTAAAGGTCTCGACGCAGAACGCCGCTTCTGCAAGCTTCACGGCGGACCTGTCCTTCAAGGAAACTTCATTGAGCTCCGAGCAGCTTCCATTTCCCCTGTCAGGCATAACGGCAAAGGCCCTCTTCACGCCCGATTCGATCGTCATCAAGGACTTTTCAGGCCGGTATGACGATGTATTGGTTTCGCTGACGGGCCAAATCCAGCCGGGCACGGAACATGAACAGTCCATGTATCGCCTCGCGTTGAAATTCCAGCAAGTCCGATCAGACACCGAACTTCTGGGTTTTCTCCCTGAGTCCCTGAGAAATATCGTTTCAGATCTGAAGCCCGAGGGAAGAGTAAACCTCGTCGCCAATCTGAATAAACAGGACCTTACCGAGCCTGCGGATTACAGCATCGCTTTGGAGTGTTTGGGCAACAGCATCATTATGCCGGGATTGTGCTATCTGTTGGAAGATATCAGCGGCACCGTAATGATAAAACCCGAGGGTGTCAAGTTCGTGGATGTCACCGCAGTTATCCACGATGACGTGCCAATCGACCAAACCAAGGCGACCGTGAAACTGGCCGGCGAGCTGGCCCTCACGCGGGAAGGGTTCAGCAGCGGGACCCTGGACCTCTCGGCCAGTGACGTTCGTATCGACGAGCAGTTCGCCCGGGCCCTGCCCCGGCATCTCCAGCCCGTGTACGACAGGCTCACCCCGACCGGCCGGTTTGATTTGGATTTCGAGAACCTTCATATCGGCGAAGGCCACGACGGCGGTAAATCCGTCGATTTCGCCGGCGCCGTCAAACTCAAAGACTGCGATTTTGCAATGTCCGGCTCAAGAATCGGCTTCAGCGCGGAATTGACGACACAAGGCCGTTACAGGGCGGGCCGGGGCCTCATTGACTGCCAAACGGTCCTCGACGACGGCACAGTGAAGATGCGAGGCAAATCAGTCACCGGTCTGAAGGGCAACATTCTTTACGATCCCAACAATCGGCAATGGTCCGCCGACGATTTGACCGCCGACTGGTACGGCGGAAAGTTGAAGGGCAAGTTCGCCTTCAAGCAGCTGGCCGGGCTGGCCGCAGAGTACGTGCTGCAAACAGGCTTCGACAGCGTTGACCTGCAACAATTTCTCGCAGATAGCGAATCTCAAGGCCCCCCCCAGACCGGCCATACGAGCGGGAAAATGAACGGCTCGTTTAGCGTCAATGCCCGCATCGGCGACGATTCTTCGCGCATCGGCGCGTGCAAGCTGCTAATACGCGACATGCAGGTCGGCAAACTCTCGCCGCTGGCAAAACTCCTGAACGTGCTCAAACTAACCGAGCCGACGGACTACGCATTCGACCAGATGTTCGTTGACTCGTACGTCAGGCAAAACACCCTGCTGATCAAGAAGCTCGACCTGTCCGGCCGAAGCGTCGCCTTTTACGGGTCGGGCAAAATGGACCTGCAAACCCAGAACGTCGATCTGACCCTCACCGCGAGAGGTCAGCGTCTGGCCACCGATGACCCTTCCATCTGGCAATCTTTGACCGAAGGTCTGGGCCGGGGCGTGGTCCGCATGAACGTCACCGGAAGTTTCCACGACCCCACGGTAACCACGCGGACCCTTCCCGTTATCGAAAGCACGCTCGAGGTCCTCGGTGGCAAGCCCGCCGGCCAATAGGTCGAGGGACGAGTGACGATTCGTCCATCGTCCGTCCTGCTATATCTGCGAGTACGGTGCCGGCCGAAGGATAATGTCGGTAATGTTCGAGACGGTATCCTTGTAAGCCGGGTCGCCGCTGAGTTTCTTCCACTCGGGAGCGACACGGAACACGTCCCATTTCTTGTCGCGGTCCACCATATCATCGAAGACCAGCATGTAGGTCAGGTTTGGCATCCTCGGCCCGATGATCGTCTCGCCGAAGAACACCGGCTGCAAACCCGTCTTGAGGAAAACCGCGATCTCGCCGCCCTCGTTGAACATCTCGATCTTCTTCTTGTTCGCTTTGATGCTGTGGCTTTCATACGTGCGAAGCTCGAAAATGCGAGGCTTCTTCTCGGGCACGTGCAGCTTGGGCATGTCCTTGAAGGCGAGCATGAGCGAGCTTTCCACGCGCACGTACGCCGGCTCGGACAACGGAGCGTCGATGAACTCGGCTCCTGCCTTGCGGTATTCGTCATCGGCCATCAGCATAGACGAGGATTTCACCACCGTATCGAGAGATTTGTGCACGAGCATCACGTAGAGGGTCGGGCTATTGGGCCCATAGACCATGTTGAAGACGCCGACCGGCCCGATGCCGATGCGGTTCATCGCCGGGATGCCCACCTCCCGCAGGAAATCACCCACCAGGTTCTTCTTCGATCCCACGTGCAGACGATATTCCCTGAACTCGAAGTACTGCTGTTTGCCGTCATCGCCGCCCGCGGCCACCGCCAGACTACTCGCTCCCACAACCCCCGTCGAACCCGCCACCGCCAAAAATTCCCGTCTGTTCATTTTTCATTTCTCCTTGTTG
>DATKWR010000073.1:0-34179 GCA_035529475.1 Sedimentisphaerales bacterium
CCGAAGGGTTCAGCATGACAAACGCCAACAAATAGAATCGTAGGGTGGGCCTTGGCCCACCGATCCGAAATGGTGGGGCACAGCCCCACCCTACGTCTTTTATTATGGGTCGAAGGGAGAATGAGAAATGTACTGTCCAAAGTGCCGAGCTGAGAACCCGGATAACGCCCCGGTATGCAGCACTTGCGGGGCGCGGTTGTCACCACCTCCTGTGCCTCCCGCTATTGTACCCAGATTGAGCCGGTTGGCCATCGCAGCATTTGTGTTGGCACTTCTGGGCCCTTGTACGCTTGGCGTAACCATCCTATCCGCGATCATTCTGGGCATTCTTAGCGTCGTCGTCATAAACAGAGGCGGTGGCAGGCTTACCGGAACTAACTTTGCCTCACTGGCTATCGTTGGTCCAGTCATTCTCCTGCTATTAGGCTTGCTCTTCCTGCCCGCGGTGCTCAAGGTCAGACGGACCAGCCAAAGAATGAGCTGCGGCAGAAACCTGGCTGCTGTCGGCAAGGCGATGCTCATTTATGCCAACGATTACGATGGTCAATTCCCACGCTCAGCAGGCAAGGGCGGCCAATGGGCAACGACCATACAGAACTGGAGAGGCAACAATCGGTACGTCGCATACGGCCTGGCTCCGGACGCCAGCGGCGGCAGAGGCACGATCTCCTCCTGCTTTTACCTGCTGGTCAAGTATGCAGAAGTCACTCCAAAATCGTTCATCTGCCGAGGCGATTCCGGGACTAGGGAGTTCAAACCCGCGAAATATATCAGAGGCAATGCAGAATTGATCGATTTCTGGGACTTCGGTCCTGAGCCGACAAGGCATTGCAGCTATTCTTATCATCAGCCTTTCAGTTCGTACCCGCTGACGACAGCGAGCGAGCCGGGGATGGCTGTGGCTGCCGACAGGAATCCTTGGATGCCAGCCCCGGCAAGCGACGGAAAAGCTGCAAAGTTCCCGCAGTTCAATCCTGTTGGCGGCAGAGAGTCTGTCAAAATTGGCAATGCGATCCAGCATCAGGAAAACGGACAGAACGTGCTGTTCCTTGATGGCTATGTGATCTTTGAGAACAACGCGTTCTGTGGCGTCAATGATGACAACATCTACACGTGCTGGGATGGCACAGACATTCGAAAAGGCGGCCTGCCTGTGGTGGGAATAAGTGAGCCCAGGGACAAACTGGACTCGTTTCTGGTTCATGATGGTTTGCGATAAGGAGAATCAAAATGTACTGTCCAAGATGCGGCAAAGAAAATCCGGATAACGCCCAGGTATGCGTCAATTGCAATTCGCTGCTGCCGGCTATGTTCGCAGTGGCGCCCGCCAGCGTGGCCAAAACCAGCGGGCTGGCGATTGCGTCATTCATACTTGGGATCGTGAGCTTCTGTACCTTCTTCCTCACGGCGATCCCCGCGATCATCTTAGGTATCGTGGGTCTGGTGAAGATCGCCAACAGTGGCGGCCGATTAAAAGGCAACGGCTTTGCCATCGCCGGCATCGTGGTCCCCGTTGTGGCGGGTGTCTTCGTGTTGCCGCTGATGTTGGGGATTTCATTGCCGGCGATAACCAGAGCACGACAGGCAGCGTTCCGAATGGTATGCGCCACGAATATGTCGGGTCTCGGCAAGGCCATGCTCGTCTATGCGAACGATTACGATGACAAGTATCCGACAGGCTCGAAATGGTGCGATTTGCTGATCGAGCACGCGGCGGTGGATCGCAGGTCGTTCCAGTGCCGGGGCGCCCCCGAAGGCCCCTGCAATTACGCGATGAACCAGAACGTGGCGGAGCTTGGGACCTCCGCCCCGCCCGATATGGTGCTGCTCTTCGAGACCCATCCCGGCTGGAACCAGGTGGGCGGACTCGAAATCCTCACCACCGAAAACCACCAGGACGACGGCTGCAACGTCCTGTTCGTAGATGGGCACGTGGAATTCGTCAAGAAGAACGCATTGAATAGCCGGCACTGGAAACCCGATTAACTATTTGCCAATGTGAGAGATGCAAATGCAATGCCCAAACTGTCGTCATGAGAATCCAAACGACGCCCAACGCTGCGGCTCATGCGGTCTTGTCCTGAAGATCGCTGATTCACTACAGCCAGCGACAAAGGCCAGGACGAGCAAGCTGGCGATCCTGTCTTTGGTGTTGGGCGTCTTGAGTCTGCCCTTCTTCCTGCTGGCGGGAATACCGGCCATAATCGTTGCTATTGTGAGCATCATCAGAATCGCCAACAGCGGCGGCAGGCTCAAGGGCCTGCCTGTGGCGCTGGCCGGGATGATTGTCTCGGTTGTCCTGACGTGTACCTTCTTCATGCTATGGCGTCTTGATGCGCCGCCAATACCGAACGATTATACTGTCGCTGCTCTTCACTCTGCGCCGCCCGAATGCGCCCCAAGCTTTGATATGCTCAAGAGCTTGATAGATGAAGATTGGAAATTACCCGGCAGCCCGGCTATCGGCTTAACTAAAGAAGACGTCAAAATGATAGAACATCTCAGTGAGGTCATTGAAAACGCGACGGCGTCCGAAATCGCCGAAAGCCTGAACCAACATGGCGCCCAGATCGAACAGGCTTGGACGCGAGCTGAAAGAGCAAGGGACATCGTCCGCCGCTTGAATGAATTCCCCGAGATCGCCGACCTGACGGAGACAGGCATCCCTTCCCGATCTTTGCGGTGGGTGAACCTTATACATCTGGCCGAGCTTCACCATGTCCATGCACTCATGCAGACGGAGCCGGACAAGATTCACGCCGTCATCGCTGAATTGATCGAGCTGGATTCGGTGTTCAGAAAACTGAGTCCGAATGTCAGGCTGCTTATCGAGAAACTGATTTGTCTCAGATGTATAGAAGAGAACATGGTGACCGCGAATGCCATTGTCAACAATCCAACAGTCACACGCGAATCGGTTGAACTATTGGCCGCGCACTTTACGGCGCTCACAGGCGAGCAGTTGTCGCTTCGAAATGGTGTTCTGTCTGAGTATTTTCTCCTGAGAGAGGTGGTTTCTGAGGTATGCAGCGAGGCTGCTGTGGCAGAGGCCGGGCTGCTCAAAAGAAATTCCATGCTGAGGTTATATCGGAATTTCTACGATGACTGGATAGACGCTGTGGAAGGTGGAGTCAATGGGCTGAAAGAGCGATTTTCAGTGTGGCCAGATATCTACCCTTTTGCCGAGCCGTCGTTGTCGTTCCGAGACCAGAAACCGCTCCCCTTGCTCTACAGATGTTATAATCCCCTCGAAAGGTTGGCGGGATTCAGCTACCCTGCAAGTTTAGGAAAAATGCCCACCACGGGGATAAAGGATGATCTTTTTCAGATTGTGCTCAACAAGAGGCTGGGCAGGCAAGTCAGTCTGAAGGCACGCGCTTATAGTGATGAGTATGTTGTTGATATCGAGAACAAGAAAATCTTCAGTCCTGGACCCGACGGCAAGCCGGGTACGAAGGACGACATAAAGCTGCCGATCAATCCGGAGGTCTTAGGCTGGAACACGCGATAGGAGCGCAAGAGCGATAGGTTGCCGATTGAAAATCGCAAATCGCAAATCTTATCGTACGCCGAGGTAGTTGAGTGTTCTTTCGATGATTTTAGCGGCGACGGGTGCGGCCACAACGCCGCCGGTATAGCCTTTTCCGAGCGCCCGGTTGGGCTTGCGCACCGAGACCAGCACGACGATGGCGGGATCGTCGGCCGGAGCGCCGGCGATGAAAGAGGCAACGTATTCACTGTCCGAATAGCCTTTAGCGTCGCTTCTGGCGATATTGGCCGTGCCGGTTTTGCCGAACACCTGCCAGGGCTTGAGCTGCGCTCTCTTGCCGGTGCCCTCGGTGACGACGCGGACCAGGGCTTCCTTGACGAGCCATTCGGCCACTTCCGGCTTGATGATATAGCCGACCGGGGGGGCCGGTTGGTTGAGCTCCGTGATTTTGCCGTTGGCCTCAACAACGGCCCTGACCATGAACGGGCGAACCAAACGGCCGCCGTTGGCAAGGATGCAAAAGGCGCGGACCAACTGCATGCTGGTGACGCAGATTTCCTGTCCGAAGGGGATTCGGGTGACACTGTAGCCGGTCCACTGGCCGGGCGGCCTGAGCAGGCCGGGGACCTCGCCCGGCAGCTCGATCCCGGTCTTGCCGCCGAAACCGAACAGCCGCATCCCCGCGTAGAGCCTGTCTTTGCCGAGCCTTTGGCCGATCTTGGCCATTCCGATGTTGCTGGAGTTGATCAGTATCTCGGCGACGGTCAAATCGCCGAAGCCCCGGCGGTATTCGCCGATCCGCCCGAAGCCCTTGCCCGAGTAGCTTCCGTTTTCGCAGAATATCTTCTCGGTCTTGTTGACCACGCCTGCATCCAGGGCGGCGGCGACGGTGAACGGCTTGATGATACTGCCGGGCTCGTACCAGTCGGTGATGGCCCGGCTGCGGAAGTGGTTCGGGTCGGTGCTTCCGGCCTCGGCGGGGTCGAAATCGGGCAGCGAGACCATCGCCAGGATGGCCCCGGTCTTTGGCTCGGCCACGACGGCCACGGCGGATTCGGCCTCGTAGCTTTCGTATTGTCTTACGAGCTCGTCCCGGACGAACTGCTGGATGGTCGAATCGATGGTCAGGACGATGCCGACGCCGTTGGTCAGGACGCCGCCCTGCTCTTTGAGCGCAATGGGGCGCCGCTGCACGTCGGCCAGAAATGTGTTCTGGGCGGGCGAGCCGCGGAGCTCTTTGTCGTATTTGAGCTCAATGCCTTCGAGACCCCGGTTATCGAGACTCGCAAAGCCGAGAAGGTTGGCCGTAAGCCGGCCCGTGGGATAATGCCTCTGCCCGTCCGATTGGACGCCGATGCCGTGAATTCTGAGTGCGGCGGCGCATTCGTTGGCGTCGGAGGTCGTCTTGATCTTGACGAAGCCCGGATTGCGGCTTTCCAGGATAAGCTTGCAGATTTCGTGTGCGCCCATGTCCACGAACGGCGCCAGTTCCGAGGACGTTGTCTTGGCGTCCTCTATGGCTCCGGGCTGGGCAAAAATGATTTGGACCTTGTTGCTCGCGGCCAGAACCCTTCCCCGGCAGTCCAGAATCGCCCCTCGCTGAGGCTGCAAGTGCGTATAGACCTGCTGCCGGAGGCAGGCCTGTGTATAATGGTCGGCCTTGTAGTATTGAAGGTAGAAACACCGTCCGGTCAGACCGAGAAATGACCCGATCAGAAGCAGGGAAAGAAAAATGGTTAATCGAATGCTTCTCAATGTTCAGTCGTCTGTCTTCATCTCGCCAAGACGCCGCGAAATCGCCGCGGGATTGATCATGCCTTCCAGCAGCAACTGTTTGCCGCCGAGGTCCTGCTTCAGGCGGCTTTGCTCGACGTTGCACGAGCAGAGCCGGTAGAAGACCTGGTTGCCGGCGCTGCGCAGATACACGGCAAAAATCAGGACCGCCGTGAAACATAATACAACGAAAACAAAACGGAACTGGGACATTCTTATCGAGCGGGCATTTTCAGTTGCATCCCGACAGTGAGATTGTCCGGGTCCTTCAAGCTGTTGAGTTTAGCGATCTCCAGGTAGCGGCTGCTTTCGCCAAGCTGCCGGGTGGCAATGCGCGACAGGCTATCGCCGTCCTGGACGACGTACGGCTCGACTGAGCTGGCCGAAGTCTGTCCGGCCGGCTTTGCCTTGGTGCTCTCAGGCGGTCCGTCAGCTTTAAGGATGTTCTTGCCGATGGCGATGGCCTTCTCGAAGAGCTCGCCCGGAAGCGAGCTTTCACTTTCAGTGTTTCTCGCATTCGGCGCCGAAGCTCCGAGCGAAGGTATCGTGAGCTTCTGGCCGATGCTGATATCATCAGGAGACTTCAGGATTTGGCGGTTGGCCTCAAAAATCCGCGTGATGTTGGTGTTCTTGTTGCCTTCGTCGGGACCGTAAACCTTCTTGGCGATACCGCCCAGCGTATCGCCCTCGGCAACGACATATTCCTTCGGTCCGGCGGGCTTGAGCGGTTTGATCTTCCTGCTTCTGGCCTTTTCTTGCGGCGAGAGCGGCGGAGCCGCCTGCTCGGCCGGCTGGGCCGGAGAGGGTTCTACGTCCTTAGCGACCTGCTCGACAGCAGGCTCCGTAATCGAAGGCTCTACAATCAAAGGTTCCTGGATCAGCGAGGTTTTCTGGGGCAGTTTCATCGTAAAGCGGATGTCCTCTTTCTCTTCAATGGGCATCTCGACGTTCGTACGCGGCAGCTCACTGGCAGGGGTGGGCCAGTCGAAACCTTCCTGGATCCGGCGTTCGTTGCCCCCAATGCCGAGCGTGCCGTTCTGGGCGCTGACCATGGTCGTGGTCAGCTCGCTATTGTTTGCGACAGCTTGAAAACGCGGCAGGCCGTTGATGATAAACGCAATCACAAAAATGAATATCAGACCCAGCAACAATCCAATCTTTGCGTCCGAAGTCATAATGAAACTCCATTTCCAAACCAAATTACACCCGTGCGACTACTGTCTCTGTGCAATCCTCAGTTTCGCACTTCTTGCTCGCCGGTTTTCTTCGATTTCCTCGCGGGTCGGCACGATCGGCTTCTTGGTGACGATTTTGTAAATGCCGGCCTTCGCGTTCTGGATAAAATCCCGCTTGACCAACCCGTCTTCCAGGCTGTGATAGCTTATGATTGCGGCATACCCGTTTTTGTTGAGCAGTCCCGGCGCTGAAGTCAGCAGTATTTTCAGATTCTCCAACTCGTCGTTGACTGCGATTCTCAGGGCCTGGAAGGTCCGGGTTGCCGGGTGCATCCTGCTTCTTCGATTTCCGCGTTTTCTTCTAAGTGCCCTGCAAACAATTTCCGCCAGTCGCCCCGTGGTCGTGATCGGCTCGGCTTGCCGTTCCTGCACGATGAAGCGGGCGATCCGTCGTGATGCCCTGTCCTGACCGAATTCGTAAATCAAGTCGGCCAGTGATTCTTCGGCTGTTTCATTCACTATATCGGCAGCGGTACGCTTCAATCTTTTGTCTATTCTCATATCCAGGGCCATATTTGCCTGAAAACTGAGTCCGAAACCGGCATCCGCCAATTGTGCCGAGCAAAGGCCCAAATCCGCCAATATGAGGTCAACCTTTTCTATGCCCCGGCTCTGGAGCTGCTCGCGGATTTGGGAGAAATTCGAATGAAGGAGAATGACCTTGCAGGCCAGCGCCTTCAGTGTAGCATGGGCCCTTTGGACAGCGTTCTGATCAATATCCATACCGACGATCACTGCCGCAGGGCCCAGAGCTGTGCCGAGCAGAAGGCTGTGACCTCCATGTCCTACGGTCGCATCGACCATCACGCCATCCGGTGGCAGCTCGATCCGCTCGGCCAACGTCCTGGCAAGAACCGGAATGTGTTCCACTGTCAATCCATTCACCTCTGTCGCATACCACTCCGGGCTGCACGTTGTCTATCATATCGAGCCCCTTGCTCAGGGACCTCGTACCTCACTCAACGCGCGCCGGAGGCCGGCAGTCAGCCCACAGCTACGGGGGCCTTATGGCTTCGGAGCTTCTCCACGTGGGCGGAGAATTCCACGCCCGAAAAAATGCTGTCGAGCCTCCTCAAATGTTCCAGCTTCTCACCGAGAGCCGCCAGCGCGTCGAAGGTTTGTTCGTCAACCTTTCTTCTGCCGGCAAGACAGTCAGCGACAATCCGGCAATGGTTCGAATCCGTTCCAATCATTGTCTCTTGTCTCCACTCTAAAAGTTATCGTTCTTCGTTTTGATTATGCAGGACAACCTGCCGGGCCTGCGACATCTGTTTCTGATACTGAGCCATGTGGTCTGAAACGTACTGTTCCCAGCTCTCGCTGTTCCACAATTCGACGTGGTCTCTGACGCCGATGAGGGTGATATTGTCCTTGAGCCCGGCCCTTGTTCTCAATTTTTCGTTCAAGAGCAGCCGGCCCTGCCCGTCAAGCTCTACCTTGCTGGCCAATGCGAAGCTCATTCGTTCGAACGCAACGGCCTCATCCGGCGCCGCGGTTCCGGGAGCGACCGCCAGCGAGATTTGCTCGAAATACTTCTCGGGATACAGACACAGTATTCCGTTGGCTCCGAGGACCAGATAGAAATTGCTGCCGTGCTCTTCGACGTCAATCTGGTTTCTCAGCTTGTTCGAGATCAGAACCCTGCTCTTGTTATCGACGACGTGCTGGTATTCTCCTGTTAACAACAGCATGGCATTTGTCCCACTTGAACTCTTAAGGTTGGGGAATTTTACCACTTTCCACCACTACGTCAACATTCAATAATGCTTTTTTGGGAATTTTTGCAAAATTCTGTTATAGGACGGTTGTGGCGCAATCGTAATTCAAGAAGAAGCAACAGCTTATGAAAGCTCGCCGAATTAAAGGCGTGATCAACAATTATTCTCGCCGACCGGCTGATTTTCTCACAACGGGCTGTGAGTGAGCATCTCGCGTTTGATTGAAGAAACCAGCCTCATCCCGGCCAGGGGCTCACCGCCACCCGTTCAAATGAATAAATGGGCTTCCGGAAAGAGAAATAGCTTTGAATTAGTCCGGGATTCCATTAAAATGAAGGTTTGTTTAAAATCGCTCGCACGTGGGGTCGTCGTTCGATCCTGCACGCGGCGATCTCTCAAGCGAATAAAAGGAGACAACAGTGAAAACGAGAATCTACATTGTTATGGCCGCACTGGGCTGCCTGGCCGTGATGTCGGTCTATGCCGCTCAGGAAGGGACTAAAGAAGAAGCCAACGCCCCGGTTTCGCAGGGGCAGGCAAAGAGCGCGCAGGAAATGGCCCTCAAGACCGAGGTGGATAAAGTCAGTTATATAATAGGGACCCAAATCGGCCGGGATTTCAAGTCCAAGGACATCGAGGTCAATCTTGAGCCGCTGATGTGGGGCCTGAAAGATGTTTTGGGCGACAAAGAGCTGGCCATGAGCCAGGAAGAAATGCAGAAGGTTTTCACGGACTTTCAGCAGCAGCTCAGGGCCAAACTGGCAGCTAAGGCAGCAAAGGAAGCCACCGAGAATCTTGCAAAAGGCACAGCTTTTCTTGACCAGAACAAGACCAAGGACGGAGTGAAAGTGCTGCCGAGCGGCCTGCAATACAAGATCATCACCGAAGGTGCGGGAGCGACTCCCACTGCGACCGACAAGGTCCGGACCCACTACCGCGGAACCTTGATTGACGGCACGGAGTTTGACAGCTCCTATAAGCGCAACCAGCCCGCGGAGTTCCCCGTTAACGGAGTGATCAAAGGCTGGACCGAAGCGCTGATGCTCATGAAGGAGGGCGCCAAGTGGCAGTTGTATATACCCGCGAATCTGGCCTATCGTGAACCGGGCAGGCCCGGCATACCTCCCAACTCCACGCTGATCTTTGATGTCGAATTGCTCGAAGTCGTCAAATGACGAGCGTTTCCCGCTGACCATCCGCTCATCGTCTGGAGCAAGACACGCCTATGGGCACAGGCAACCGTTCTGCGCGCACGCATGGCTGAGGGTCTGCAGGAGCAGTGGTCAGACGATTTAGTGAAAGTCAATTGTCAACTCTACGGGCAACCCCTCCTCCGGTGCGATCAGGAAATTGCGGACGACGTAAAACAATTTCAACTGCTCTGTGCCTCCCGGATTGCCGGTTCTCAACAGGGTGGTCGCATTGGCCGGCAGCGTGAGTGTTTCGGGGCCTTCTGTTCCCATCCGTTCCATGTCGATATCGATGGCCGAATCATTCGTGATTGTGACCCATATCCCATTCCTTGTTCGCTGGTGGGGCTTTGCGATTTCAACGGACTCCCTGAAGATTGCCTGGAGATACTCGCTCTTTCCGATCAATTGCTTCTCAAACCAGACGGCGGTCCTTCCTTCCGTCAGAGCTTCCTTGATGGCTTCGGCGGTTTTCTCGCGGGCGAATACCAGCGTCATCGTCCGGTGATTGTCGGCTGTGGTCTGCAACGTCAGGTTGGGCGGATGGCTGTCGGAGTTGCCCATCATGGTCAGATTCTTCTCGATGGCCCATTGGAGTGCCTCGGGATAGTACGAGCGACCATTGGCGACTTCGATTCCATGCATTAACTTGTTCTCATACAGTTGCGTATGAATGTCAAACCAGCCCTTGCGGTCGGGCTTCCAGCCCGGGTGGTTCCAGAAAAGAAAGGCCCTCTGTGCATCCGCTGCCTTGGCAGCCTGAATCAGGTCCTCGGTATTGAGGGCGTCTATATCCTCCAGATACAGGACATTAAAGTGCCCCGGCGGCGTATCACGGGTGATCTCGGCGGCTTTAATCAGCAGGATGTTCTTTTCCCTCGCTGCGGGCAGAGCAATTTCATAAGGCCGGCCGAAGTTGGTCGGAATGTCCTGCTTGTGGGGTTGATACTCGATGTGGTCCGTGATGGCAATCGCGTCCAGCCCTTCTCTCCAGGCCTCATCCACCCGCACGGTGGGCCATACGGCGCCGTCGGAAAAAACGGTGTGCATGTGGAAGTCACACTTGAGCGTTTTGTAGCCCGGAATATCCGGGAAACGGATCTCACGCCTGACCTGGCCTGCGGCGAACGTACTCAACAACAACTGTGCAAGAACGACGAACAAGGCGACTTTCCGGCTGATTCCCATCTGCGTGGCCCTTTCTATGACAGAGATTGTGATGCTGTCCCCGACGCGCTGCCGGGGTATCGGTTCGCGTATGATAACAGCCGTGTTTTAGGATGTCCAGTCCCCTGGCCTTTCAATGCAGAAGGCTACCCCCACGAAGTGCCTGCAACGCTTGATGGGCTCCCCAGCTTCAGAATCTCGAAGCGAGCTACTTAGACAGATCCTTCACGTAAATGTCCTTGAAGCGGATTTTGAGTTCATCGTTTCTGTGGATTTGAAGAGCGATGTGGCCAACCATGCCGACA
Organism: Sedimentisphaerales bacterium; assembly: GCA_035529475.1. Classification (GTDB taxonomy): domain Bacteria; phylum Planctomycetota; class Phycisphaerae; order Sedimentisphaerales; family Anaerobacaceae. The sequence goes on from DATKWR010000073.1 coordinate 10,879, forward strand.
CGCCGAGCTTTGTGAATCTCATCGTCCAGGACGCCGGTACCATCGTAGTCCATGATTTCCACGCCGTTGAGGCGGGCTGTAAGACGGGTGCCGAAGGCGGTGATTTCAAGCTCGTTCCAGCCCGGCTCTGTGTCGCTAAAGTAAAAGACAAGATTCGAATTTGCCATAGACGGGTCCACCCATTTGCCTTTGGGGACGTCGGGATAAAGCCAGCGATTCACATCCCGCGTCTCGTCCCAAATCATGCCGGTGCGCCAGGGCCCCGGCGGATGGATGTCCATCTGGGGGCCGTCGAGCCAGTTGGCCTGATCGTCATATCGGCTTCGAAGTTGTATCCCGCTGTTGCCCGGGCTGTCGCGAAACGCCTGGAATCGCAAGCGCAGGATGAAGTCGCCGTACTGTCGATTCGTGAGAAGCCAAACGTAATCGTGTTTCGCGACACCCATCGAATCCGCGAGGATGGCCCCGTCTTCAACGCGCCAGAATTGTTTGTTGCTGTCGGCCGGGTTGCATTTTACGATCCAGCCTTCCAGGTCTATCCCGTTGAAGAGGGGCGTCCAATCCTTGTTGTCCGCGGATGAAATGTCTGCCGTGCAACCGTTGCCGGCGAGGATAGCAGCCACGATACATGTCGAAACGATCACCTTGGTCATAATATCACATCCGAAAAAATCAAGTGCAATCCGCCACGTTCAACAAGGAACGCTCCTGTTGACATTACCGGAATCTGTTATCAAAGGTTTCTTTGCCGGGTCTTGAGCGGCTTCCGACACGAAGATACCAGATTTGCCTGCAGATGCAACGGTCTTTGTCCGTTCATACCGTTCTCCCAAGAGATTTGAGGCTCCTGCGCGGCAGGTGGATTGCGGCTGTTTTGTGAGAATGATGCTTCTTGAGGTTTGCCTGGCCTGAGGCGTTCACGCCATGGCAGGTTCAAGCGCTGCCTCCGCCTCGGACTCGCGGGTATTCTGCTCGCCCGGTCTGAAGGGCAGCGGATCGGCAAACTGGACGGCGACTCGGCGAAGGAAGCTGTTGACGTTATCGACGCGAAAGACATGGCCCGAACGGGTGAAGTCTGCCATGTCAAAGGAGTCGTCCGGCCCGTAGCGAGGGACACTGAACCGGGCCGTGATGTACTGGCCGAGGTGGGGACAGCTCTCGTGGGCATAGCAGGTGAAGGCAGCCGCCTTGCTGCAAATATCCACCATTTGCCCCTGTGACAGCGATCTGTTGAAGTCCTCGGCGAACCAAATGGGCCAATAATACCGTAATCTTTGCTCTCTTCTGCGCTCGTTGTTCTCGTTCATTGCAAATGCTCCAAAATCTCTTACTGCTGCTCCCGAATCGACAGATTTATGGGCCGGCTTTAAGAACGAGCGCCGGAAAAATCGCAGCTTACCGAGTTGATAGGGATAGTCGCGGCGTTTCTTGTGCGTCATAGGGGCAAAACGGCTTGAAACTTTTTTGTAGTCTTTTTTCCTCCTGCGCAAAGATACTCCTATAACCAAGCGATGAAATAAGGTGCGCGAGATGCGTTTCTTTCATCTATAATCATAAGGACCATGACTGAGTGGCTACAGCAGTCGAATATCGAGGACAGTTCTTGATAGAACGGCAAAGAAAAATAGTGCAATTGTTTGACACATCGGGGCCACGTCTGCACAGGCTTCTGGCGAGACTGGCGCTCCGCGAGGACATCGTTGGGGATTTGCTGCAAGAGCTCTTCTTGAGGTTGTGGAAGTCCAAAGCGTTTGACGAGGCAAAGGACCCTTTTGCGTATGCTTACCGCACGGCGATAAACCTCGCCTTTGAGCGGCGCCGGCGACGGCAGATAACGTGCCGGCCTTTGGAAGAGAATTGTGCGGTTGCACAAAATGAATCGTCGGCATTGGGCAGAATGATTCAGGCCGAAGAATTGGAGCAGGTCCTTGAGGCAACGTCGAGATTGACGGATTTGGCCCGAGACGTTGTTGTGATGCGCTATATCGAGCAGGATTCCTACGAAGAAATTGCCGACCGGCTCGGCAAGAAACCCCAACATGTGCGTTCCGTCTGTGCCAAGGCCATGGCCGAGCTTAGGGAAGTACTGACGCGAAAAGAAGTATGACCTCCTGATGAGGTGGAATTATGTCTGAAATCGATGAGAGAGAAATAAAGCGTCGTTTTAAAGCTATTTCACAGTATGAACTGAGTCCTGAGCTTGCCGCTCGCGATCTGGAACGGACAAGAAAGAGGTTGACCGAGCAAACAAGCGGACAGCCAACAGGGCAGCAAAGAATATGGAGAATAATCATGAAGAGTAGAATAACAAAACTCGCCGCTGCGGCAGTGATAATTGTGGCAGCGGTACTGTTATTAACAGTTTGGGACACTTCCGCCTATGCTTTAGAACAGACTATTAAAGCTTATGAAGGCCTTCGTTATGTCCACATTAAAGATTTCAAGGAAGGTGAGAGTGAGCCGCGAGAATTCTGGATGGAGCTTGATAAGCAGGAGCAGGTGAAAAGATTTCGCATGTATGTTCCCGCCTGGGCGGAACCGAAGGGCCCCGTGGTCGGCGTATGGAGTGAGGGTAAGCTCCAAATACGTAGTAAAAAATATAATGTAATTGAGACAGAACGTAGGGACTCTTTAGGCCTGGAAATATTGAAAATTGTCAAGGAGTTCGATCCAAGATCTGTGGTTAAAGAATTACGTCAACTTGAAGCCGAGGGAAAAGTACAGATTACGACAAGCGAACCTCCATCGAAATCTGACCCCATTGTTATAACGGCGAAATTTCATTTGAAAAATGATAAAGCCGGGCAAATGGTTTTGTTCGTGGATCAAAGTACGAAACGGGTTACTCGTATTATCCTTCCAATTAACGACTCTGGAGATGGATATCAGCATTCATTGGAATTTTCAGATTACAATATAGCTCTCGATGAGAGGGTTTTTATGTTGGAAGCAACTCCTGAGATCACGAAAACATTTATGAAGAACATTAATGCCAAACTTGCCTCGCTTGATATAAATAAATCTACAGTAACTGATGTTATAAGTGTACTTGGTGAGCCGTGGGCTTACAGATTCCGGGGCGAAAATTATTTTAAAAAGGATAACCTCCCCGAGGCCTACACGATGAGTTATCCGGGAGGATTCATAATCAATATTTATAAGAATCATGTGATGCAATGGGGCCTTCAACAAATTCCGGGAGATGAAATTCCGGGGTATATATTTTCTGACTCGATGCAAATTGGTACACCTCTTGATGATGTTTTCAAAAAGCTGGGTTCTCCCGCAAAAGTCATTGATGGATTCGGTGGAGAGGATAATAAAATGATGTACGAGGACAATACCGGCTATGCAAACATGAATATCAATGAAAGAATAGGATTTTGCTTCTCTCGATACGACAACAATGGAAAGGAAATCAAAGTATATTTCGATGATAATGTTCTCTATAAGAATCTTGGGAAAACCAAAGGTATCTGTCTTTATGGAACCGTCAGCAATGGAAAGAGAATCAGATTTTCATTCATGGATAACAAGGTGGTTGCTATGTACGAATACAGGACTGAACCTTTAGTGACATTTGAATAAAACCTGAAAATAAGACGTAAACGAAAGTTTTACAATAAAACTACCAAAGGCAATTGAATTACTTAACAGGCCGGGCTGAGTTGAGCAGGCTCATCTTACGCCTTTTTCCTTTGAGAACCGGCACTCTCGGTGTTTAACGCTCGCACAAGCCGGGCAAAGTCACGACCTCGCTGCTCATAGTTTTCGAACATGTCGTAGCTTGCACAGGCGGGGCTGAGTAAAACAACGTCACCTGATTCCACGATTTTATTTACCTGTCTGATGGCGTCGGAAAGTGAACTAACAATCTCGGACTGTGTGGCAGCGACCGAGTGTAATGAGGTCGATGGTCCCTCCACTTCGCTTTGCTCAGTGGCTGCCACCCCTCGCAATGACAAATTGGCGTTTGTGATGGCTTGAGCGATTTTGGGGGCGGTCTGACCTATTAGGATGGCGGCCTTGGCTTTTTGCACGATTTTTTCTCCGAGTTTGTCGAAGGGAAGATTCTTATCGTATCCGCCGGCGATGATGATTGTCGGTTTCTCGAAGGCATCCAGGGCGGTGATTGCCCCTTCCGGCGTGGTCGCTTTCGAATCGTTGTACCACGAAACGCCGTTTATTGTTTCGACCAGTTCGAGCCTGTGCGGCAAAGCCTTGAATTCGGGCAGGCAATTCTTGATTTGTTCGTCGTCGATGCCAAACTGCCTGGCGATGGCCATAGCGGCGGCGAGGTTTGAAAGATTCGCGCGTCCGGGCAAAGAAAAAACGCGCCGAATCTCTTCGCTCACGTCATCCGCTGAAAACTTGATACAAATCCGGCCCGCGTCCTTCCGGTATTTTTCAAACCACCCGGCGGCGATTTCGTCTTCGGCATTGAAAACCGAGACAGCAGGGTAATCCGGGTTCAACTCCTGGAACTTGAAAATGTTTTCTTTGGCGGCACAGTAATTGGCAAATGTCCCATGCCGGTCCAGATGATTCGGCGTGAGATTTGTCAGAAGCGCGATTTTCGGCGTCTTTTGAATTTCCGCCAATTGCTCAAGTTGAAAGCTTGACAGCTCCAGCACGACCAAATCATCAGGGCTGATTTGATCTATCGTTGTCAGTAGCGGTTGATTGCCGATGTTGCCGCTGAGCCAAACGTTCCCGTAGTGCGTGGGTTGAGATTGCTTCGCTTCGCTCGCAATGACATTGCGGGATGGCGTGCCTTTGAGCAGGTGGGCGGTCAGAGCGGTCGTTGTGCTCTTGCCGTTGGCGCCCGTTATCCCGATGATGCGCGCAGGGCACAGCTCGAAGAAAATGTTCATCTGGGTTGTGACATATCTTCCGGCGCGGCGGGCGATTTGCAGAAACTTATTATCGCTCGGCACAGCGGGATTGGCCACGACAATGTCGGCCTGCTCAAAATCCGCAGGGTCGTGCGAGCCGAGATGAAATTCAACGCCCTCAAGCCCGGCAAGCCGGCTGACCGAATCGCCGAGTTTTTCGGCCGAAGCCAAATCCGTGACGATGACCCTGCCGCCGGCTTCATGGGCGAATGTGACAACATCCACTCCCCCGCCAAACCGCCCCAAGCCCATAACCAGCACTTTCTTGCCGGCGAAATTGTGACTGGAATCTCGCATAAGCTTCAATTTTCAGGCGAAGGCTCGGGTGCACCAGCACCGGACTGGCCGGAGGTTTTGGCTAACTTATCAAGTTCGAGACCGATGTCGAGGCCGTTGCCTTCGGCGCGGACGACCCCATTCTTATCGATAATCATCGAATACGGTATTGGCGTATTGAAAACAAACGAATTTTTCTTTCGGTCCAATCTTCCGTGCTTGAAATTGTTCCAGCCGGACTCATCCACCATCTTCTTCCAAACGACCTTATCGTGATCGACGCTCAGCGCCACAAAGACAACGTCGCTCTCACCCGATAACTTCGCGGCCAGAGAATTCAACTCCGGAAGCGCTCTGATACAAGGCGCACACCAAGTTGCCCATACGTCCAGAACCACAATTTTCCCCGCCAGGTCGGAGAATTTGCCTGTCTCTCCCTCTTTCCAGTCTATGACAATCTCCTCCAAGGGCTTGCCCACCGCAACAGGCAGCTTCTTTAAGCCAAGCACTATGTCCACTGAAACCGAGGCGTTCTCGACAAGAGACTGTTTGCCTAGGTTTATGCTTGTGTTCTCGGAAGATACATACACTAATCTGTTCGGACGCACTCCAACGAACTCGAACCGTCCGTTCGAATCAGTTGTCGATGCAGGATAGTACAAGCTCAGGTCAAATCCATTTCTTGCCAATGGAATGACGTGTACGGTCTTGTTTGCCAGAGGTTTCTTGTCGGGTCCGTACAACGTTCCCCTGATGGTGACATCACCGGCTTCGACGGCCGAGTCAATCTCCGGATAGTTGGGATCAAACCGATTAGCCAAACCGGGTTTTATTTCAACTTCGCGGTCTTCATAGAGGACCGGCGTCCGTGCATTTAACTGTATGTCGGACGTTCGTGCGGATATCTGGTATGTACCAGCGGCCAACCCGGCTATTCTCAAAATGCCCGGCCTTTTTATTTCTTCCTGCCCTCCCCATGAAAGAAAAGTCCGTCTGTTGTCTTTGATGATCTCTCTCTGCAGGATCACCTCCGCCGGAACGGCCTTGACCGCTTCGGGCGGATTGCGCAGGTCGTACTCGAATGTTGCGGGCAAACCCGGAGAAAACTCTACGGTCAGACCCGGGTGAGCCGTGAAAGGCTCAGAGCAGTAGCCGAACATTTTACTTCTTTTCGCAAACCAGCCTTTCTCCGCGATCCATCCAATGACGTACCTTTCACCCTCAACACCGCGACCCGTCCAGGTATTGGTCCCCGTACGGTCAAGTGCCAAAGACGTTCCACTTGTTTTTTCGTGCAACGCGTCAAACGTATTCTCGGCGGAAACAACCTTGGGTTTGCCCGGTACAGTTTTGCCTTCGAGTTTCAATGTTATTTCGACAAGGGGTCTGTCCGGCGGGATCTCATTCCGAAGCTCTTTGGCGCAGACGCTGCTGCGAGTGTTGATATGCCTGACGCCTGTCGGAACACCCGCTGCAAGGATGAACAAGGACAGGTGGAAAACAACCCTGGCTTCTTTCACCGACATAATCCTCTCCGCAACGCGGTATCGGTCAACCTCCGCCCGAACAAGCCTGTCGGATGTCCTCCAGCAGTTTCTTGGCCTCAAGCCGCATACAACACCATTCGGTTCCTGTTGACAGACTCAAGAAAGTAGGGATTCTTTATAGCGCCTGGCATTACCAGAACAACGTGTCTGTCGAAAAGCTCTTCGAGAGCTTCGAGCAAGCCAAAATATGTGTCAGCGTACTCGCCCTGTCTCAGTGGCAGAAACTCGACCAGAAAGTCTATATCACTCGTCTCGGAATGAAAACTCTTTTCGGTCAGAGCCGAGCCGAACACTTCGAGCCGGTGTACTCGATACTGTGTGCACAGGTCTCTGATCGCCTCGCGGTTCTCTTCGATTAGACGTATCATAGTTGTCTATATCAACGTCTGCATGGCGTTTGCCAGATCGACCTTTGCGTCGATGACGGCCTGCTCGATGCACCGTTTCCAGTCGTTGCCGAACTGGTCTTTGTACTTCGGCTTTTCATAGGCATAGACGATGGACCGGGAGGCGTTGATCAGTGCCCCGGTGCCGTCGGGCTTGCAGAATCGCACGCATTCGGCCGCCGAAGCACCCTGCGAGCCGTAGCCCGGCACGAGGAACCACGTCTTGCCATATTTCTTCCGCAGAGCGGTTGTCACATCGGGGGCCGTACCGCCCACGACCATTCCGACGTTGCTGTAGCCGCTCTCTCCGATTCGCCCTTCCTTTTCACCGACTTCAGCGATGATTTCGGCGAGCTTCTCGTACATTCTCTGGCCCTGGGCGTCTGCAAAATCCTGAATTGCGGCGGCGGAAGGATTGCTGGTCCGGACCAGAACGAAGATGCCCTTGCCCTGCCTGGTGGCCATATCCGCAAAAGGCTCGATTCCATCGGTTCCGATGTAGCCGTTGATGGTGATGGCGTCCGGCGCAAGCGTGTCTTCCAGGCCGGCCAACTCAGGATTCTCGAGATGCGCGGAGGCGTAAACCTCCGCCGTATGCCCGATGTCACCACGCTTTACGTCCCCGATAATCTCCAGCCCCAAGTCATCGGCCTCGGTGATCAGGGAATAGTACGTCTCCAGGCCCTCCCAGAGATACTTCTCGAAAAAGGCGATATTTATTTTCACCGCCGGGACCATCGGGGCGACAATTCGCATGGTCTGGGTGCAGAAATCGAAGATCGCATCGACGGCGGCGGCGGCATCAAACTCATCGTTCATCTGCCGATGCTCTCTTATCGCCGCCGGAAGCCTGGCGTACACGGGATCCAAACCGACGATGAGAGATGTGCTCTTGGATTTCACGGCCTCACAGAGGCGGTCAGCAAAATGACTGGCCATCTTTTTGGTTCCTTATCTTTGGAAAAATCTTTTTACACAACGTGGGAGCCACTATAATCGCGCGAATGGTTTCAGGCAAGAGAGAAATACCGGATAATGAAGCAGATCTGAAAATTCGCAGGAAGAAGCGAATAAAGAAGCTGTTCTGCTGGTTGTTTATTGACCTCGTGGTGGCCGTTATTGTTTTTGCCTTGTTGTTGCACAGGCCGGGTCATTACGACCCGACCGACCGCGACTCCATCGGTCTCGAGGACGGGCAGGTCAGTCCTTATTTGACGCATGAATTGTCGCCTCAGTTCTATAATGGCGCCCAGCGCGGCGAGCCGTTCGATCTGGCGATCACACAGAAGGGGATAAACGAGATCGTCGCCGGCTGGGGCTGGCCGAGAATGTCCGAGGGCGTCATGCTGTACGCGCCGGCGGTGGTTTTTGTGCCGGAATCCGTGGTGTTGATGGGGACCGCAAATGTCAAGGGCGCGGAGTTTGTCGTTACCATCGTGCTCAAGCCGAGCATCGACGAGCGAGGGCTCTCCCATTTGCTGGTTGCGGAAGTGAAGGTCGGAGCTATGAATGTTACGTGGCCGGTCAAAATGATGGCCAGGAAGATGTACGCGCAGAGGCTTGCTTCGATGCCGGCGGATACCAGGTCGTTTTATGGGAAAATCGCGGCATCGGTGCTGAATGACGAGCCGTTCGAGCCCCTTTTCGAAGTGGATGGCAGAAAAGTGCGTATTGAAAGAATAACCGTGCAAAAACAGAAGCTTACAGCCCATCTCGTTCCAACATCTTAAACCGGCAGATCCCTCCAGACCCCCGGGCGTTGAAGCAAGAAACAAAAAAAACGAACAGGAGCCGAAGGATTGGAAAATCCGTCCAGATGAGGGCACACGGATGATGGCGGCGTAGTCGGCGGCAGAACGGCACTATTGGCCTAAAAAGGCCGTTTTATGTGTTCTTGCCGTTCAACAAGTTCTCTGCATCCGGACGGCCAAAAAATGTGCAAATACGACAAAAAAGTTATTGCCCCTAACGGATTTGACGATTATTATAAGCAGTTTAGTTGTAAGGATTAACAACTGCCGAAGCAGAGTCTTAAACCCAAGAGGTGTTTGTAATGCTTTTGACAGGATTGGCGAACCGTGCGAAGTAGGCGACCCAAGGACGTGCACGGCTGCGCTTATGCGCATACGGTAGCTTGGCAGTCGCTGTTTCTGCTTCACGACCGGAAAACGAGTGAGGTTTTGTCGCGGGGCTCGGCGCTTTCAGAAAGATCTGATAAGCCGGATGCCTTGCCGGAGGCAGATGATGTAGCGCAAAGGTGAACTATAACCTCTGTTCGTTTTTGGCGTGCAAGGGAGTCCGTGTTTGGGAAGCTCCCGGTTGAAGTGGAAACCTGAAGGGTTTCCATTTTTTGTTCGGCGCCGGTTTCTTGTGCCAGGTTGTAGGATATTAGTCAGGAAGAAAAAACGATGAATCAGGAACTACTACGGATCGTCGAAAATATTGCCCGCGACAAAAACATCGACAAAGAATCGATATTCGTGGACCTGGAAGAAGCAATGATCTCGGCCGCGAGGAAGCACTTTGGTGAGCCGGAGAGCAATGTCCAGGTCAGCATAGATCGAAGTACCGGACAGATCAGCGCGTTCAAGGATGATGTGGAAATTGACATAAGACAGCTTGGTCGAATTCCTGCCCAGACGGCAAAGCAGGTGATCATCCAGAAAATACGGGCTGACGAGAGAAGCAGCATCTTTGCCGAGTTCGTCCAGCGAAAAGGCGAAATCATCAGCGGTACGGTCGTGCGGTATGAAAGCGGAACACTGATTGTCACCCTCGATCGCTGGACGGAAGGCTTTATGCCTAAAGGCGAGCAGATCATGGGTCAGACGCACCGAGTGAGCGAGAGAATTCGATGCCTCATTCTCGACGTGAAAGAGACCTCGAACCAGGTCAAAATTATCCTCTCTCGCACGCATACCGATTTCATCCGGCGGCTCTTCGAGCTGGAGGTACCCGAGATCAACGAGAAAATCATCGAAATACGCGCGCTGGCCCGCGAGGCGGGCTATCGGACCAAGGTCGCGGTGGTGTCTTTTGACGAGAAGGTGGATCCCGTCGGGGCGTGTGTGGGGGTGCGGGGCAGCCGGATCAAAAATATCGTGGATGAGCTCGGGGGAGAGAAAATAGACATCGTTCGCTGGAATGAGTCGTCGCAGGTGCTTGTCGCAAACGCCCTGATGCCGGCGAAAGTCAGTGAAATTGCCCTGTGTTTTGAGCTTGGGCGGGCCACGGTGGTTGTGGACGAGGACCAGTTAAGCCTGGCGATTGGCAAGCACGGGCAGAATGTTCGGCTGGCCGCCCGGCTGACCGGCTGGGACATCGACATTCTGACGCCCGAGGAATACAACCAGGGAATCGAGATCTTGGCCGGCTGTGTCAAGATGGTTGAAGGCGCCGATGAAACGGCGATTGACAAGTTGATCGCGCTGGGCGTCATTTCGATCGCGGACCTGGAAGAGGTGGGGACTGAGCCGTTGGTTAACGAGTTGAAGATTGATTTGGACCTCGCGGGCAGGCTGGTGAAGGCAGCGGCCGCAGAATCGGAACGGCAGGCTGAGAAGTCGAAACAAAACGCGGTGGCCGGAGAACCGGCGCCACAGACAAAAACAATGGACAAGGAATCATGAAAACATCTCGTTCGGGATAGGCGGCACTGAACGAGGGTGAGACTGGAGATCTTTTTTGGCGACGACAAGAGTTTACATCTTAGCTAAGGAACTCGGCGTAAAAAGTTCCTCCATTGTGAAGAAGTGCCAGGACGAAGGCCTGGATGTCAAAAACCACATGTCGGTCATATCGGCGGGGCTGACGGCGACAATTCGGGAATGGTTCACCGAAGGCGAGAATGTAACGACGATTGAGACCGCGGAGAAGGTGGACCTGGAGAAGGTCCGGGTCAAGAGGAAAAAGAAAGCAATGCCGGATGCCGCCGTCCAGGAAGAAGAATCTATAGAGGAGCAGCAGGAGGAGCCCGAGCCGGCCGAAGCGGCCCAGAAGGCAGTCGCTGTGGCCGAATCCGAAGAAGGGCAGCAGCAGGCGGAAACTCCAGAGGCCGACGTAGCGGCGGGGACCGCGGTATTGACCGAAGCACCGAGTCCTCCCGAGGAAGCGCCGATCGAAGTCGTGCCAGAGCCCGAACCGGAACCCGAACCAGAGCCGATCATGCCCGCAGGGCCGATCATGGAAAGACCTGAACCGGCTCGCCTGAGCGGCCCGCAACTGGTTCGAGTGGAGGCGCCTGAACCACTGCACCGGCCCAAACCGAGACAGAGAGCAAGGTACGATGCCCCCGTCACTGAACCGTTAATGTACAGTCAGAAGGGCCAGGGGGATGGCGCGGGGGCTGCTTCCAAAGACAAGAAACAATCGCCAAGTCGACACAGAGACAAGACGCACGGGCGAAGGCGGGAAGAGCAGGACTCGGAGGCAGCAAAGAAGGCCAAGCTCGGTGGAAGATGGCGGCAAAGAGATATTGAAGAACGGCGGGCCCGACTCGATGCGGCCGGCGGCGAGGGTCTGCGGGCCCGGCCGGTACGTAAAATTGCCGCCAAGTTGAAGCAGAGAGTTGGCGCACCTGCCCGGCCGCAAAGGGCCGTTGTGACCGAGCCGATAGTGGTCAAAGATCTGTCTGCCGCCCTGGCGGTTAAATCGGCGGATATCATCTTCAAGCTGATGCAGCACAGCGTGATGGCCACGGCGAATCAGGTCATCAGTAACGAAGTTGCAGAGCTGGTCGCTCTGGAGTTCGAGACCGAGCTGGTCATCGAGCGCAAGAGCACGTTGGAAGAGCAGATAAGGGCTGAATTCGAGCAGCGGTCGCGAGACAATCTTCAGAGGCGAGCGGTGGTGGCGGCCATGCTCGGGCACGTTGACCACGGCAAAACGAGCCTGCTGGATAAGATCCGCTCGACCCAGGTGGCGGCCGGGGAAGCCGGCGGGATTACGCAGCACATCGGGGCGTCCGAGGTAACCTGGGACGACAAGAAGGTGACATTTCTTGACACGCCGGGGCACAAAGCCTTCACGGCGATGCGTGCGCGAGGGGCCAACATGACGGACGTTGTCGTGCTGGTTGTCGCCGCCGACGACGGGGTGATGCCCCAGACCGTCGAAGCCATCGCCCACAGCAAGGCCGCGAACGTCCCGATCATCGTGGCCTTGAACAAGGTCGATTTGCCCGGCTGGGACTCCAATCGAATTTATGCGCAACTTTCCGAGCAGGGGCTGACCCCGGCCTCATGGGGAGGCCAGACGGAGGTCGTCAAGACCAGTGCGACGACCGGCGAGGGCGTCAGTGACTTGCTTGAATCGCTCGATTACGTAGCCGAGCTTCTCGAACTCCGGGCGGACAACACGATCCCCGCCACCGGCTGGGTCGTCGAGGCCAGGATGTCGGCCCGGCGGGGCCCCGTGGCAACGCTGCTGGTTAAGGAAGGTCAGCTCAAGAAAGGCGATGTCGTGCTCGCCGGCGGAACCTACGGCAGAGTGAAGATGCTCCGGGACAGCTACGGCAAGACGGTAAAGGTCGCGACGAGTTCTATGCCCGTGGAGATCACGGGTCTCAGTGACGTTCCGCAGGCAGGCGACCGGTTTTATCGCCTGGATGATATCAACAAAGCCAAGGCGGCCGCCGAGGAGAATCAAACACGACGAAGAGAGCGAACGCTGGCCGAACGCACTCAGGTTACGCTTGACAACTTGTTCAGCCAGATAGAGGCGGGCAAGACCGTGTCTTTGAACCTTATTGTTCGGGCCGACGTCCAGGGCTCGGTCGATGTCTTGAAAAAGTATTTGTCCGATCTGAGCACGGGCGAGGTGAAGATCAATATCCTGCACGCAGCGCCGGGCGGGATTACCGAAGGCGACGTCGTGCTGGCTGAGGCGTCAAATGCCATCATCATCGGTTTCAACGTTGTTCCCGAGGAACACGCGGCCAAAATTGCGGAAGCCGAGGGGGTTGAAATACGACTGTACAACGTGATCTACCGCATCACGGAGGACTTGCAGAAATCGATGGTCGGGTTGCTCGAGCCGGAAGAGACGGAGAGCACGCTTGGCCGGGCCGTTGTCAGAACGACATTCAAGATATCACGCGTCGGCACGATCGCCGGCTGTTATGTCAACAGCGGGTATGTGGCCAAGAATGCCAAGATACGGCTCATACGCGACAATATCGTGCTCAAAGACGGTTTGAGTGTCGAGTCGCTCAAGCATTTCAAGGACGATGCTCGCGAAGTCAAGACAGGGTTGGAGTGCGGTGTCAAGATAGCAGGATTTGACGATGTTAAAATCGATGATGTGCTTGAGTTCTATGAAATTGTGAAAGTGGCCAGGACCCTTGAGTCATGAGGCATATGGCAACCCGAAGGCAGGAAAAAGTGGCCCGCATTGTGAAAGAGGCGGTCAGTGACGCCATTGCTCATCGTCTGAGCGACCCTCGCATCGAGGGATTCGTAAGCGTCACGAGGGTGGAGCTGACTCCTGATTTGCGCATCGCCAACGTTTATGTCAGTATTTTTGGCAGGGGCCAGGCGAGTCAGAACAAGACCTTTGCGGCGATAACACATGCGAGGAGTCGAATACAGGCTTTGCTGGCCGGGCGAATTCAAAGCAAATTTTGTCCGGTTTTGCATTTTTACACGGATGAGAAATTCAAGAAGACTCTGGAGACGATGGAACTGATCGACAAGGCCGTCAAGGAGATGGAACAGCAGCACTTCGAAGAAGAGAACAGATGAGCGGAGGGACGACGTAAGGCGCGTGCGCATCTGCGTGCGCAGGGATTTACGGAATCGTCCCCCAGGGGCTGATATGAAGAACAGTAAGGAATACGCCGGGAAGATACAGAATCTGTGCCGTACGCTGAGCCACAGACACGCGAAAGTGCAAAAGGTCAGCCACGAGGCGATCATAGACGCGATTGTCCACGGTATCGTGAGCGCTCAATTGACTGAGAAGGAGGCCGAATCCGCTGCGAGAACGTTTACCAACTCCTTCGTTGACTGGAATGACTTGCGAGTATCGCGAACGGAAGAAATCGTCGAAGCCCTGGGCGGCGATACGCCGGCAACAAGAACCGTCGCCTCGACCGTCACGAAGGTTCTGACCGGGATATTCAATGACTATCACAAACTCAGCCTTGAAGGATTGAGAAAAATGGGCAAACGCCCGGCCCGTCAGGCGCTTGAGAAAATTGACGGGATCAGCCGCTTTGTGGTTGACTATTGTATGCTTACATCGCTGAGGGGACACGCGATACCGCTTACCGAAGCAATGGTGGATTATCTCAAGAGCAATGAGCTGGTGGACCCGGACGCCGATGGGGAGCAGATCGAAGGGTTTTTGGCCAAGCAGATTCCGGCCAGGAACGGATACGAGTTCTATGGCCTCCTGCGCCGGGAAAGTGAAACGCACGGGGCCGGCAGGAAGGGAAAAACCAGGACCGTGAAGAAGGCCAAGAAGTAGCACACGTGCCAGGCGCATTACCTGGACGAGAAACGGAACGATGACAGAACAGATACTGAAATTAGGCATTCCGGCGGGCAGTCTGCAAAAGGCGACGATTCAGCTTTTTGGCAAAGCCGGGTTTCATATCCTGGACTCGGAAAGGAGTTACCTGCCTCGCATAGACGACGGAGAGATCCGGCTGATTATGCTCCGCGCCCAGGAGATGAGCAGATACGTGGAAGACGGGGTCCTCGATGCCGGCATCACCGGCCACGATTGGATAACCGAAAACAGTTCAGATGTGACCGAGGTCTGCGAGCTGGCCTACAGCAAAGCGACCAACAAGCCCGCCCGATGGGTGTTGGCCGTGCCCGATGAGTCAAAGGCCAAGAGGGCCGAAGATTTAGCTGGCGGAATCATCGCAACCGAGCTCGTGAACGTGACAAAGGCCTACTTCGCGGGCAAGAAGGTCGAGGTAAGGGTCGAGTTTAGCTGGGGCGCGACAGAGGTCAAAGCACGCCTCGTGGATGCCATCGTCGAGCTTACTGAAACCGGCACCTCTCTGCGGGCAAACAACCTGCGAGTCATAGACACCGTGATAAGCTCGACAACGAGGTTTATCGCAAACAAGAAGGCGTGGGAAGACAAATTCAAGCGGGAGAAGATTGAGAACATCTCAATCTTGCTCAATGCAGCGATCAACGCCGGCAGCAAAGTCGGTCTGAAGATGAACATCAAGAAGGACAACCTGGGATCGATCCTCAAGGTCCTGCCGGCCGAGAAAAGCCCGACGATATCCTCCCTGGCGGATCCGGCTTACGTCGCCATAGAGGTCATTATTGACGACAAGGTCGAAAGATCCCTGGTTCCGGCCCTTACACGGGCGGGCGCCTCAGGGATAATAACCTATCCTCTTAACAAGGTCATTCACTGATACCGAACGTGGATGCGAGATAAACGACAGTTTTCTTGCCATCTGCGTCGAATTCGCTATACTTACCCGTGAGGGTCGTCGCGACGGGGATTATTGCTACGGCCAATGGCAGGGATTAGATATTCGTGGTAAGGCAGATTGCCATCTTGGGTTCGACCGGGTCGATTGGCAGAAATACGCTGCGGGTCATCGATGCGCTCGGACCGCGGTACCAGATTGCCGCACTGAGCGCTCACAGTAACGTACCTCTTCTGGCCGAGCAGGCGAGGCGGTACAAGCCCCGCTTTGCGGCCGTCACGAATGCCGCTTATGCCGGGCAGTTCCGCGCGTCGTGCAACGGCTTGGATATCGAGGTCTTGGCCGGCCCGGAGGGTCTGGTGCAGATTGCCGAACTTGACCACGTCGATACTGTAGTGGCGGCGGTTGTCGGCGCGGCGGGCCTGCCCGCGGTTCTGGCCGCAGCTCGAAAAGGCAAGAGGCTGGCGGTTGCCAACAAGGAGCCGCTCGTTATTGCAGGGCAGTTGCTCAAGAAGGAAGTGCAAGAGAACGGTGCTACGATTCTACCGGTGGACAGCGAACATTCGGCGGTTTTCCAGGCGATGCAGTCAGGTCATCGCGAGGAAGTCAACAGGATCATTCTCACCGCATCGGGGGGGCCTTTCAGGCAGGCAACCGCTGAGGAAATCCGGAATGTGACCGTGGAGCAGGCTCTCGCGCACCCTGTTTGGGACATGGGACCGAAGATCACCATCGACTCGGCGACGATGATGAACAAGGCATTCGAGATCATCGAGGCCCACTGGCTTTTCGACATGCCGGTCGACAAAATAGAGGTCCTGATCCATCCGGAGTCTATCGTCCATTCGTTGGTTGAATTTGTGGACGGCTCGATGATCGCCCAGTTGGGAGAGCCGGATATGTGCACTCCCATTCAATATGCGCTGACTCATCCGGCCCGTGTGGCCGGTATTGCCCGGAGACTGCGGCTTGAGGACATGGGGCGATTGACGTTCGAAAGACCCAATCTGGAGATATTCCGGGCCCTGTCGCTGGGCTATGAGGTCGCCCGAATGGGCGGCACGGCTGCGGCTGTCTTCAATGCGGCAAACGAAGCCGCCGTCGCAGAGTTCTTAGCGGGCCGAATCAAATTCATTAACATAGTCGAACTGATTGAACATTGTCTGAATAAGCATGACGTGAAAGTGAATGTGTCTCTCGACGAGCTGCTCGAGGCGGACGCCTGGGCCAGGAGAGAGGTCATGGAACTGGCATATAGTGTATAGAGCGGAATTTGTCTGCTGATTATAAAGGTGTTTTAATGTCTGAATCAAACGGTTTCTTCAACAAGTACTTTCGGATGTTTGTGGTCATTCTCATTGCGATCCCGGTCGTTCTGCTGGCCGTCCTGAATATCGGCGTTGTGGGCAACGTTCTCCTGGTCCTGCTCGGGTTCGGGGCGGTGGTCATCGTCCACGAGTTCGGCCATTTCGTTGTCGCCAAATGGTCCGGCATAAAAGTCGAGGCATTTTCGCTGTTCATGCCCCCCATTTTGCTCGGCGTGCAAAGAACGGAAGACGGTATCCGGGTTCGAATATTGCCGGAGATTTTTTCCAGGAAAGACGATGAGTCGGGTCATGGCGCTCTGGGTTTTACCGTAGGCCGCAAGGGCAAGCCCGGTGAAACGGAGTACCGCATCGGCCTGATTCCGTTCGGCGGTTTCGTCAAAATGCTGGGGCAGGACGATACTGCGGCGGCTACGGCTACGGATGATCCCCGGTCCTATGCCAACAAGCCGCCTCATATTCGCGCGGCTGTTTTGGCCGCCGGAGTCACATTCAACGTCATCAGCGCGGTGATCATTTTCATGGTCGCTTTTCTCAAAGGCATCGATCTGCCGCCCGCTGCGGTCGGCGGGGTCATCCCCGATTCTCCGGCGGCGCATGCAGGTCTGAAGGAAGGCGACGAAATCTTGGAGATTGCAGGCAAAACCAAAGATCTTGACTTCAGCGATATCGCCATCGCCGCCGCCTTGTCCGGACGGGATGAGAAGGTGGCCATGAAAGTTCGGCGCACGGACGGCGAGGAAGAAACCTTGTCGCTTGTAGCCGAACAGTTGCTCGATGAACCCATGCGAGGCTTCGGCATTATCGCGCCGAGGGATCTGACCGTCGCTAATCTCTCAAAGAGTGATGCCAACGAACTGCTTCAGAAGACGGGCCTGCTTCCGGGAGACCGTATCGTAGCTGTTGACGGCAAGCCCGTCGGCGGCCACTGGGAGCTTGCCGAAATCGTCCAGGATCTTCTGCGACCCGCGGCGACCCTGTCGGTCGAACGAGTCGGGGACCAGGACCAGATCAAGATGGTCGAATCCAAGGTTTCGCTGGAGATGTCTCCGGCCGGCAATCGTCCCGTCGAGTCAGAGTCCGCATTGGGCCACGTCTATTCCATGGTCCCGCGTTTGAGAATAGCCGATGTTTCGCAAACGCAGCAAGCCCCGGTCGAGGACGCAAACTCATCCCTGCAGCGCGGTGATGTGATTCTGGCCGTCGGCGACGTGAACAATCCCACGTTCAAAGAGCTTCGGGATATTGTGGCGCAGCATAAGGACACGCCGCTTGCAGTCAGAGTTCTGCGTGCCGACGCCGATGGCCGCGAGAGGGCCCTCACCGTCACAGTCATCCCCAAACAGGCCAAGGGCAGCGAAAGAGTCTTGATCGGTATTGAGCCTGTACTCGACGCCGAGCACCCGATTGTGGCCAAGACCATCGCCGCCGAGGGAGGTCCCGCAAAGCTTGAGATACCCAGAGGTGCGGCCATAACCGCCGTGGATGGGCAAGCCGTTTCTGACTTCTACGATGTCATCCGGGAAATCAGGCGCTATCCGGCGTCGGACCGGATCACCATCGATTGGCGCCTCGACGAACGGACGGCGGGCAGCGTCGCCTTGAATATCGGGGCCGGCAGCGAATTCATCACCATCAAATCTACTTTTTCGCAAGAGATTCCTTTCGATTCTCTGAGAAGAACATATAAGGCGAGTGGTCCCGTCGATGCCGTCGTTATGGGGTACAGAAGGACCGTCATGTTCGTCGCCCAAACGTACTTGACATTGAAGCGCCTGCTCGGCGGACTGGTCAGCCCCAAGAACCTGATGGGGCCCGTTGGCATTATTACGTTCAGCTATCGGATCGTCTCCCAGCAGCCGCTGGTCTATTACGTTTATTTCCTTGGCCTGATCAGCGCGGTCATTGCGGTGTTCAATTTTCTGCCCTTGCCGCCTCTCGATGGAGGGCTCGTATTGCTCTTGCTGGTTGAAAAGGCCAAAGGCTCGGCGCTGACCGAGCGCATCCAGACGATTATCGCATACGCCGGCTGGGCGCTTATATTGACCTTGATTCTCTACGTGACGTTTAATGACATTGTCAGGAGTTTCTTTAGCTGATTCGTATCACGCAACACAAGATTGAAAGGATTCGTAAGTGTTGGAGGTGCTGGAGAAGATATCTTCGGGTCGGTATCACGAAGACATATTCAGTGCTCTCAAAGAGCAGGACGGCCAAATCTACCAGCTCATCAATCGGGAATACGAGAGGCTGCAAAGCAGCTTGCAGCTTATTGCCGCGGAGAATCAGTGTCCCAGAGCGGTCCTGGCGGCTCTTGGCTCCATCCTTCAAAACAAGACGACGGAGGGATTTCCCGGCGCCCGCTACCACGGCGGCTGTGAGGTCGTTGACGAGGTGGAGAATCTGGCTGCTGCCAGGGCCAGGGAGACCTTCGGTGCCCAATACGCCAATGTGCAGCCGCACTCAGGCACCACGGCCAACCAGATTGTCCTGACGGCGCTGCTGGAGCGAGGGGACAGGATACTCAGCCTCGGCCTGGACCAGGGCGGGCATCTGTCGCACGGGGCGGGGGTCTCGTTTACCGGCAAATTCTTTGAAGTCCAGAATTATTACGTCGATAGGCAAACCTTTCTTCTGGACTATGACGCCATCCGGGATAGAGCCGTTGCATTCAGGCCCAAGCTCATTATCTGTGGGGCCAGCGCCTATTCCCGCCTCATCGATTTTCGGGAATTCCGCCGGATTGCGGACCAGGTTGGGGCGTATCTCATGGCCGACATCTCGCACATCGCGGGACTGGTGATCGCGGGTGTCCATCCGTCGTCGATAGACGAGGCCCATTTCACGACGACCAGCACGTACAAGCCCGGAGGCCCCAGGGGCGGCCTGATACTGATGGGCAAAGACTATGACACCAAAATGACGGTCTCGGGTAAAAAGACGACTCTATGGGAGCACATCCAGAGGACAACGTTTCCAGGAGTCCAGGGAACACCTTATCTGAACAATGTGGCCGCCAAAGCAGTTTTTTTCAAAGAAACGCTTGGCGAGACGTACAGGGCCAGACAGTTCAAGATCGTTCAAAACGCCCAAAGCCTTGCTCAGGCGCTGCTCGGCCTGGGCCATGATGTGCTGACAGGGGGAACCGATAATCACATGGCCCTGATCGACGTTGGCAATCTGCGCGAAGGTCTCACCGGCCTGGCTGCTCAAAGATGCCTCGAAGAATGCGGCATCATCGTCAACATGAACCGCCTGCCCTACGACAGCAGGGGCGCTGCAGTGGCAAGCGGCATCAGGGTAGGCACGCCCATCGTGACGCGCAACGGAATGGGGCCGCAGCAGATGGAAGCAATAGCCGGCCTTTTCGATGAGGTTCTAAGGCACGTCAAGATCGTTTCCGACAGCCAATATGAGCTGGATGAGTCGTTCAAACGCCAAACCCAAGAGAAGGTCAAAGACCTCTGTCGCAAGTTCCCGATGAGTTGAGCGGACATGCAATTGAATCTGCCCCGCGTCCCTTCTTTTGTTTAGTCTGAGCGGCGAACGAACTCAATGAAATCAAGCCTGGCTTGTTCCTTTTGGTCGGCCCTGCCTATCAGTGTTATTTCGTCGCCCTTATTCACCCGGATGTTCTTGAATGCGCGCCAGCGCCAGCAGTCCGTGTCCTCATCCAGCCTGAAGGACGCCTTCTCTTCTGCTGCTATCAGAAGTGTTATCTGGCTTTTGCCGTCTTCCTCGTCGAAATAGGTTATTCTGATATCATAGGTGCCGGAAGGCTGGTCAAAGGTATAGGTGGCCCTGCCGGTTCCGTTGGTTTGGACACCCCATTCTTCCACAACTTCCTCCTTGAAGCGCACGTAGTTGTCGAGTTTCATTTCCTCGACCTCCTTGCCTATGGTTGGAGGGAGCCCCTGGACACCCGCTTCAATCATTCCCTGCTTAAAGGCCCGCAGAAGAGAAAAGGACGCGCCGTCGTAGTGCTTCAGGGCCAGGCCGTTCACCTTCGCAGGATGCTCTAAGGCGACTTTAATGCCTGCCTTGACCAGTTCCGGGGACGCATTCATGCGAGTGGCGATCCCGCTTATCAAGGGCATATCCGGGCCTATGAAGTTCCGGTTTGCTTCCAGCCACTTTTTGCGCAGATCAAAGGTTTCGTTGGCCCTGCCCATTTGTTCTTGATGATCCTGGTTGACGACGGAGCCGAGGTAGGGCGCCACGGCTTTAACGTCCAGCCCGAAACTCATGGCGTCTTGGCCGCTCCATGGAAAGACATCATTAAGGCGAAGGTGGCATTTGGGATTTTCCTGCTTTATTTTCTCAGAGATATGGCGGTACAATCGGGTGGTAGAGTCTCGCCTGAATGCCAGCCATTTGTCTCTTTCGGGCTGGGCGTTCTTGTTCTTCTTCAAGATGGGTATGGCGGCCTCCAAATCAAACCCTGTTCTCTTTGCCTCTGCGATACAGTGTCGGCAAAAGCAGGTTCCGCCTTCGTCGATATCTTTATCGTTAAACAAGTATTGACATGTCTGGATATAGTCAACGTCGTAGTTGGCGGCTATGTCGCCGAAAAGGGCGATTATGTATTCACGCGTATCCGGATGATTAGGGCAGAACCGAATCTCGCTCCATGATTCGCCATCGATTTTCCTCTGCTGCCAATCGGGGTTTGCCCTGATAAGTTCCTTCGGTATCGGAAAATGCGAGACCTCCGCTCCTACCCCCAAGCCCCTTGCTCGGCATGAACCCACCACCAGTTGAAGCCAGTCCGTATTCTTTATCCAGTCGTAATCCGACAAGAGCGGCTTAATCGTTCCGTATCGTTTCATGTCGGGAAAGAATGAGACTCGGGAATCTTCGGCCTCAAAACTATCTCTGGATGGATTATGCGGGAACTCAGGCGCCTGAAAAGGGCGGTGCTCCTGGTGCATGACGACAATCAGGTAGATGTTGTTCACGCCGGCCATGGACTGTACGTTATCCAGTATGGTGCTCATGCCTTCGTCATAGATGGTCCAGGGACGCACCTGTGTCCCGACCTCGAATTCGGAGGTAGCGTCGGGTTTCCAGATTGGCCTCCATGCCGGTGTTTCGGCTTTTGTCGGAACAACGAGCCCACATGCCAAAGCACAGAGCATTAGCAAACACGCTTTCATCTTGGTCTCCCAACGTATTAACATGCGAAGTGGCCTTATCCGTCTATTCTTTCCATGGCCCATGTGAAATACTCCTGCAATCCGGAGGATGTACCATCGGTCTGCTCTTTCAGCGCCATTAAGGCTTCATTTCTGCCTTTTGCGATATTTGCCAAGGCGATAGCGGCATTTCTGCGGATAATTTCAGGATGCTTCGCGGCGAGCAGAGTAAGTAGATCCGGCGTCCGTTCGAGACCGCACAGGTGCCGGTGACTGGCATGATGATACGGGTCAAATCCAGCTCGAGGATCGACTTGCCGAACGGTCAAGTTTCTGTTTGCAGGGCAAACTTCCTGGCATATGTCGCACCCGTGAATCCAGTTCTGCATTGTCGAGCGAACGTGAGGCTCAATGTATGTTTCTCGTCTGGTGATCGGGTTGATACACAATTTCGGGTTGACTTTATAAGGCGCATAGAGGGCTCCGGTAGGACACGCTTTCATGCACCGCTCGCATCCATCACATTCTGTTGCGACTCCATCGAAATGATCCGGCTCGAGTTCTGCCTCCGTCAGAACGTCGCGTAAGGCGATATAGGAACCGTATTGTTCCGTCTGAAGAATGCCGTTCTTGCCGTAGGCCCCCACACCCATCCGGTCAGCGACAAACTTCAAGGGAATATGTTGGCCTTGGATTGCTTTGTATTCTCGCTCCTGAAAGAAACCTGCCACGCGCTCAGCAATTTGGCGAGCCACTGGATAATAGCTATATGTTCTCGCAATTTTTCCCCGAAGCTCTTGACGTGTATTCCTGTAGAGCGATGCTTCGTCGTAAGCATATACGCCAAGTATGATTATGGTCTTTGCAGTGGATAGCGTTTTTCGCGCGTCTGCGAGGTGTGCGAAGAACGCTTTCTCTTGCGAACCCGGCATATCTACCACGGGAGAAATCATAAAATCGTCCAATTGGGCCTTGGTCTGGCGCAAACGTCTTTCGACCTCGTCCAAATACTCGGCATAGGCTTCAACACGGGCCACTGCCACCAGTTGAGCTCCCTGTGAAAATGCGAATTGTCTAATCGTGTTCTTGATTGACATGGTCGTTTCCCTGTCGTGCTATTTGCTGCTCCTGGATTTGTACTTCGGGTTTGGTGTGGGCAGTTGAGCATTCATAGCTTTGCGCCAGGCTTGCAGGCGGCTTCGCAGCTCCTGGGCCTTGTCGGGCATTTGCGTTGAAAGGTCGTTTTGCTCGCTTAGGTCGTTTTTGAGGTTGTACAATTCGACGCGGCGGTCCTCGAAGTATTCCAGGAGCTTCCAGTCGCCCTGGCGAATCGAGC
>DATKWR010000074.1:0-3619 GCA_035529475.1 Sedimentisphaerales bacterium
GAGAAACGCTCTTATCGGACTGTGCGATTCCAATTCGCCTCTTGCCAAATGTACGTAGCAGGCGAAATTGCAGAGATTCAGGGACAAGTTCCGATAACACAGAATGAACTGATGCAGACCGGCGCACGCTGTCAGCGATGATCGCCGCCCGACAGACGGCCAGCTTCTACAGGACACGACTCATGCGCCGTGTTCACCTCGTGAATAGCGGCCAACCCGGCCCCGATTGCCAGCGCCGGGTACATTACCCTGACGGCACAATGTGACGCCCTGCCGTCCGCAAGGTCGCATAAGCCTTAAAGAGCCACTTTCGCAATTCCGGGGAATTGCCTCAGCAGCCGGCAAACACGCAGATGCTTTAATCTGTCCGGCACCTTATCGGGCATTTGTTCGGCTTCTATCCGAGGCCGACCCTCGTATTTATAGACGGCGATCTCGTCGAATGGAGCCTCTTGCAACAATCGTACGGTCTGGTCAAAATCATCGTCTGATTCGCCGGGAAATCCAACAAGCACATGTGTAAATATCCCAACGCCGGGCAAATACTCCCTCAAATCGAGCAGGCACTCCTTGGCTTCTGCCGCCGTGTATCTCCTCTGCATCCGTTGGAGAACTCTGTCGCTGCCCGACTCTATGGGCAAGATGATGCTGCCTATCTTATCTCGGGAGGCCGCAAAAATGTCGATTAGATCCGGCCGGTACCGGACAAGCCATCTGGGGTGAAATTCCGGCAGATGAATGACATACGCCTGTCTGCGAGTCAACAGATTCCGCAACAATTCAACGATGTCCGTGCCTATGTCCTGACCGTATGCCCCAACGTCGGTCCCAATCAGACAGAAGTTCCTGTTTCCGCGCGCAAGTCCGATGTTGAATTCAGCCAGGATCGCGTCCATCGGCTTTGAGACAAGAGGACCCTCCGCAAACCTGATTGCACAATACGTGCACTCGCCCAGACATCCCGCCAATATTCTTATTGAATACGCATCCTCTCTAATACACCGGCTCTTCTTCGGTTTCAGACAATCAAGCATCCTGTGCAAGAACACCCTGGAAGGCTCAAACTCCGAAATGGCTCTATCAAGGATGCTGAAGCTCTTTTGTGATTTGTCGATAACCGGCTCAACAAGATTCGGCTCCCTGATTTTGCAGAGCTTCACCCTCGCCTCTGTGACTTCGTCGAGGTCCGCCAGGGCCGTTGGAGCGATTACCGTAGCCTTGAATTTCTTCAGAAGTGCTTCTTTGTTTATGCCGGCCAAACACCCGAGGACGACAAATCGCGAATCGGGTCTCCTTTTCTTGTCCGCAATTGAAAGGAGCCTGATGCTCTTCCTCTCGGCGCGTTGATTCACGCCGCAGGTCGAGACTAATACCAAGTCCGCTTTGCCAAAATCCTGTTCGAGCTTCCAGCCATTTACCGCGAAATATGGGAACAATCTGGCCGCCGCCATTCTGCTTCTTGGGCAGCCGTTGGCGTACGCGATGCATACGGTTCCTGGTTTCCTCGCTTCCCTGCGTGCTGCTGCGGTTCCACGGCTCCGCTCAAGCACCGCTGTCGCTGCGTCCGCTTCCCTGCATAGGATCCCTGCCGCCTTTACCTCGCTGCTAACCGTCCTTGTTCCACGCTCATCCTGGCATACGCTTTCCATTCCCTTTACCTCCGTGCCCAAACGTTCGGATTCCATTCACCCCCTCCATATCTCCAACCCATCGCTTACGTCTTGGAGGGATATTGCGCCGATAATCAGCAAAGATGGGCTTTCTCCGACTCTGGCGTTCCTTCGCAACAGAAGGCATCTGCCGTTGGGCGCTCGAACAGGCCTTTGTTCGCAGCGGACACCAGATGCAAGCCACCAAAAACTCCACTGGCAATTACCAACGCAACTTCTCAGATATTACAAATGTCTGAATGGTCTATGTCAAGCAAAAAATTCCCCGGATTTCAAAATCTTTTTACATGAATTTCTGGTTATCCGGTTAGTGCGTAGGCGGATTCGACGAACCAGAGCTTTGGAGTTGTGTGGAGAGAAAAATCGTTTGGGCAGAGGGCCAAATTAGGGCAACCAGGGGGGTAATTTGGGCCTCTGGGGCCCCGAGTGATTTTTCTCGGTCTTGCGAAACGCGGAATGCACCTGTCCATTATTTGGATGAGCCGAATTTCTCTGGTAGTCCCGGCATCCTGGGGCAAGCAGACCTGCCCAAGCGTCGCATAGGCCGGCGGGCCATTGGAATACAAGCACTTGGCCTGAGAAACCTTTGGACGTATAATCGACCCCTGCAAAGAAAAAAAAGGACGCATGAATCGCTATAGTCGTTGTGCAGGACAAATGCCAAAAACTACGCAAATATACACGGTCAGCCAGATCAATTCGCTCATCAAGGTCGCTCTCGAAGAGACCTTGCCTCCGCAATTGACCGTCCGGGGTGAAATAAGCGACTGGAAACATCATACCAGCGGACACTGCTATTTCTCGCTGAAGGACGAAGCGGGAATACTGCCGTGCGTGATGTGGGCGAGCAAGTTCAGGACCGTTAAGTTCGCGCCCGAGGATGGAATGGCCGTTCTGGCCACTGGGTATATCGACGTATATACCGTTGGCGGCAAGTACCAGCTCTATGTTGAGAAGCTCGAGCCCGGCGGCGTCGGCCCACTTCAGCTTGCCTTCGAGCGGCTGCTCGCGAAACTGCAAAGCGAAGGGCTCTTCGACGATGCGCACAAGAAACCGCTTCCACGCTGCCCCATGCGCATCGGGATATTGACCAGTGAGTCGGGAGCCGCCTTGCACGATATCACCGAAAGCATCCGCAGCCGCTGGCCGTGCGCAAGACTGTTTTTGTACCCGGTCCCCGTGCAGGGCGAGGGGGCAGCGGCAAGGATTGCAGCCGCCCTGCGCAATATAAACAGACGTAATAGAAAGCTCAAACTGGATGTCCTGATCGTCGGTCGAGGGGGCGGCTCGCTGGAGGACTTGTGGGCCTTCAACGAAGAGGTTCTGGCCAGAGCGATCTTCGACTCGCAAATCCCGGTCATCAGCGCCGTCGGCCATGAGGTGGACACCACGATTGCGGACCTCGTTGCGGACGCCCGGGCCTCGACGCCGACAAAAGCAGGTGTCGTAGCCGTTCCGGATATCCGGGAGGTTCTGGCGCAATTAACTGCGACAGAACAACGGCTGACAAATCAAGTGGACGCGAGGGTGCAATTGGCCGAACACGAATTGCTGATCGTCCTGGCCAGCGCCGTCTTTAGGAATCCTCTCGCGCTCGTTCATAACGCCGGGCAGCGTATAGACGAGCTGGCGGCGGATTTGGCGGAGGCAACGAGGCAGTCGCTCATCGAGGCCCGCCAAGAAGTCTCGGCCGGGTACGAGCAGATTGTCAGAATCGAGCCCCATCGGCTCATGGGACGCAAAATGGTCGAACTGAACGACTGGCAGAACCGGGCAAAAACGAGCATTGGCGCGATCCTGAACAACTGCCGTATCCGGCTTACAGCCAAGGAGAATCGCCTGACCGCGTTGAATCCCAGGTCGGTCCTGCAGCGCGGATACAGTATCACCACGAACAAAAAAACGGGCCTGCTGGTCAGAGCTTCACAGGACGTCCAGGTCGGCGAGGA
>DATKWR010000075.1:0-15842 GCA_035529475.1 Sedimentisphaerales bacterium
CCCCGACCCGGCGCGGTCTCTGGCAGCGACCTGGGCGGTGGGCAAGGTCGGCACCGTTTCGCTCAAGGATTTTCCGAGCATCGGCGACCAGGCGAGCGAGATTGTGGACGCCTTCATCGACGATTATTTTGAAGCGAACCCCGACAAGGCCCCTCGCGCCGTTCGCGAAACCCGGATGCCGCCCAAGGGGGTGGTGACAGGCATCGTTCGCAGCCAGGACAGCTCCACCGCCGTAGTCGGTACGTACGTCGTCCGCGAAGGTGACACCATTGACGGCGTCACCATCGTCAGAATACACGACGACAAGGTCGAATTCGAGAAGGAAGGCCAGCGCTGGACGCAAACCCTGAACCAACCGCCAGGCGAGCAGTGGCGATAGGGGGGAAGGGCATCCGGGTATCAGGGAATCAGGAGGAAGGATATCGGGATACCGGGGAATCAGGAAAGGCCGGCCCAATAACCTCCAGACCTGATCTGGCGGTTCTGCCGGACTCCCTGACATCCTGATGGTCTGATCCCCCGCACCCTGATTCTCTGATACCCTGATCTCCCACCCCTTCTGTCTCCTGTCTACTGTATTCTTTTTTCTGCCTTTTTTCCCTTGCCATTCCCCAAAATCCCGCCCACAATACGCCTCGAAGGTAGCGGGACTGAAAATTTCGACAGAAGGTACATGCACAATTGAAGGTCGCTGGGCCAAAGCCTGCCAATGCTGATACTTGTGTACGTCGCTGAACCGAACCTACAGGTGTTTCGCGCAGCGCATGGGTGGGCTGGTGGTCTTGCCTGTTGAACAGGAAATGTGAAGATGCTCGGAGATTCGCGGGCTCGTTGATGTGAAGGAGAAATCTAAAATGGCAAAACAAGTTTATCCTGGAGAAGATATCCATATTGCGCCCCACATAACAGGGAAAAGAGATGAGAGTGGCGAATTGGTTATAATTGATGATCCAACGGATGAACGGCTTTATCCGAACCATTGTATCGAACACAAGATAAGGATATTTGAAAGGCAAGTAAACGGATGGTTTCTGACACCCGCGTTTAAGCTTCTTGAAGAAGACAACGGCTTTGTGATTCTCATGATTGCGACTGCATATATTGAAGGGATTGAGCAATTTCGACAAGGCAAATCGAGCAAAGGTCAAAGTGAGGCCTTCTTTAAGAAAGGAGCAAGGAGAATCTTTGGCATCGACTCTTGTTCCCAAAGCAGGGTGTCTGACTTATACAGAGAACTTCGGTGCAACCTGTTCCATAACGGAATGACAGGGCCAACTATCAGAATACTCTCAACTTATGATAAGGCGGTTGATTTCTCAGATAGAAGAATAATCAAAATCAATCAAAGGCTATTTCTTGGAAAGGTAAGAGACGATTTTGAGCAATACTTGAGGGATTTGAGGGACCCGGCAAAAGTAGAGCTAAGAACACATTTCAACACCATGTATGGGTTTGGCGAAAATGGAACAAGTCGGCCTTGATAGATCGGTAGTAATTGCTCAGGCTTGGCGTTGTGCATTCAGGAACAGGGATTCAGGGATTTGTTTGACTTCGAGGCCCCAATATGCTACGATTTGTTCCGTTTTCAGGGAGACGTACCCGCTTTGATGAACCGACAATTGAATAGCGTTTAGCGTTTAGTACTGAACTTACGGGCGTTCCAACCGAAACCAGCAAAGTCGATACGAGGAAACGCATGAAAGTTCGTGCCCCTTTGCCTGCGGGCTTAGGAGCATCGCTTGCGTGTTCCTTGCGGGCCTCGGTTGGGCATGATGTAGCGGTGCCCTTTTTTGTTGGGCTGCATCGTCGGCGAGGAGATATTCGGGATGGAGATATTTGGAATACCCATAGGGTTCATAGTCATCGGCATAGGTTTTGCCGGTTGGCTGTGCAGACGTAGAAAACTGTAGCAAAGACCCCTTTCAGATACAAAAGAGCCAAAGAAAGAAGGAGCGTCTTATGAAAGTAAGGTGCCCTTTTTACCAAGAAATAGTCAGCGTCCTCTGCCTCCCACAGGCAAAATATGTTTGCCCAGAGTGCGGGCGAAGACTCGGAAGAGTTCACCTCATTTCTAAAACCACTAACCCAGCGTCCAAAGACACACTACCATCCAACCTTAGCCGTCGGCAGCAGCCCCATGATGACCTCTTCATTGATTTCGTGGCTGCCGAGCTAAGCAAGGATATTAACTCGCTGATTCGCTTGGGCATAAAGTTAGATACGGGACAGTTGGCCGCCAAGACAGGAGGCGTCGCGTGGGCTGGGTACGAGGCTTTCACAGGCGACTGGCTCTCCGCTTTGGTCATTGGTGGGATTTCACTGCTCGTGGGCGGTCTTACCAACGGCTACAAGCGTATCCAGTTAATGAAGATGAAACAGAGGTGGATGGAGCGTTTCTCGAACTTGAGCCAAGACCAATTGGACTATCTGGTGGTAGGACTGCGAAAAAGATATCCCCTACTCCTGGGCAGCCTCCAAAACGTCCTCCAGGCTGGTCAACAACAGTAGTGCTCGCGTTGAGTGTACTAAACGCAAATATAGAGTCGGGCTTGCCCCACCATCTTCGTGTTTGATGAACTTCGGACAGGCAAAATTAGAAAGAGCTGCCTGCCCTGAATATTGAAAGTGTGATTTATGGAAATAAAAGATATGCATCGCGCAAGCCTGTACAGGTATTTTATCTGGGCCGACAGACTTCGGGAGTACTTTGAGAAAGCCATTGTAGCTACCAAAGATATGGAATCCTCAGTGGAATCGACGTGGGCGGATGACTACGGGCTTTTTATGGCTCACTGGTATGGCGCCCTTTACGTTGTTGTAGAAGGATGGAGAGTCATGGGTCTTAAAGATACGGTTGTCGATACGTTGCTTGAGTCACCCAATGTTGCGTTATTGAAACAGTTTCGACACGCTACATTTCATTTTCAAAAGGAGTATTTTGACGTTCGTTTCGCCAAGTTCTGGCATGACTCTAAGGAGACGGTCCCCTGGATACGACAGCTTAACGGTGCTTTCGGCCAATTCTTCTTGAAGGAGATGGGGTCAAGGGCCGGACTAAACATAAAGGCTGATTGGCCGCGAAAGAGTAATGCGACGTGACTCAACCCACATAGGCATGAGAATCTGCCCATTCGCTGTCAACCTATCGAACGCTTGCGTTATCAAAGAAGGAGAATCAAAAAATGAGAGAGGAACCGGTTCAGAATTTCCCACTACCAAACGAACATGAGCTTGCTCATATATACATTAAAAGCGAGTTAGAAAACGCGGGGATTGAAGTCCAACGGATCAGTATAGATGGTACCATAACCACAGATAAAGAAGTCCCTGAAGAAATTAAGTCCCGTCTCCGCGAGTATGCCGCCGACAAAGGTATTACGGTTACGTTCTTAGTCGGTAGGGTGCGATGAATCGCACCGATTACGTTAAAGCAGATTTCTCCACTCCGTCCATAAGGGACTCCGGTCGAAATGACGGTGCGTCAGGCGCTGGTGACTTCGATGCAGCGGGTGCAGAGGTCGGGGTGGTTGGGGGTGGCGCCTACGGTGGGCCAGTAGTTCCAACATCGCTGGCATTTTTTGTGGGGGCTTTTCTGGGCTGAGACGGTTGTTGCGCCCGAGGTTTTTTGCAGCTTGACCTCGCTGACGATGCACAGGGCTGCGAATTGCTCTAATCCAAACGCATTCAAAACGCCGGCATCTTCCTCGTCGCAATTGAACGTCACGCACGCTTCCTGGTTGCTGGCGATCTTTTTCTCTTTCCGCAGACCTTCTAAGACGCGCAGGGCCTCATCGCGCAGCGCCATGAGCTTTTCCCATCGCGGCTGCTCGCTCTTGTAATCTATCGAAGTATCGACCTTGGGCATCGGCGCTAAATGCACGGAATCGGCGTCCGCCGATTTGAACTTCATCGCGGCCCAGGCCTCTTCGGCGGTGTGGACCAGGATCGGGGCCAGCATCCTTATAAGGCCGTCTAAGATACTGTACATGGCGGTCTGGGCGCTGCGGCGGGAAACGCTGTCGGCGGCGTCGCAATACATCCGGTCTTTGAGCACGTCCATGTAGATGCTGCTCATCTCGACGGTGCAGAAATTGTACAGCAGCGAAAAGACGCGGTGAAAGACGGAAGTCTCATACGCCTCGGTGACGCCGGCGATGAGCTTCTGCAACTGCTGCATCGCCCACTTGTCGATCTCGAACATCTTGTCGTAAGGGACACTGTTCTTGGCCGGATCGAAATCGTCGATATTGCCCAGCAGGTAGCGCAGCGTATTTCGGATCTTCCGGTAGGCGTCCTGCGTCCTGCCGATGATCTCGTCATTGCAGCGGACGTCTTCCTGGTAATTGACGCTGGCGACCCACAGCCGCAGCACGTCGGCGCCGTATTTGGCGATTTCCTCCTGGGCGTTGACGTAGTTGCCCAGCGACTTGGACTGCTTCATGCCTTTCTCATCGACGGTGAAGCCGTGTGTCAGGACTGCCTTGAAGGGGGGCTTTCCCGTGGCACCCAAGGCGGGAAGCAGAGACAGTTGGAACCAGCCTCGATGCTGGTCCGAGCCTTCGAGATACAGATCGACCGGCACGGGCCAGCCCGATTCCATGAGGCAGACGCTGTACCAGCTACAGCCGGACTCGAACCAGACGTCGAAGATATTCTCTTCCTTTTGCAGCTCGTCGAGAACGAAGCCTTCGGGCAGTGCGAAATCGTCGCCAAGAATCTGGCGGGGCGAATCGGTGAACCAACTGTTCGAGCCATGTTGGGCCACGTGCTTAGAGACGGCCAGGACGGATTCTTTGGTCAGCAGCGTTTGGCCCGCGGCGTTGAAGAAGACGGGGATCGGCAGGCCCCAGCTTCGCTGCCGGCTGATGCACCAGTCGGGGCGCGATTCGAGCATTCCGCCGATGCGTTTCTGGCCCCACGCGGGAATCCACTTGACGTTCTCGATGCTCTCGACCGCCAGGTCGCGCAGGCATTTTCCGAAGGTGGGCAGCTCTCTATCGACGCTGATGAACCATTGCTCGGTGGCGCGGAAGATGACGGGGCCTTTGCTGCGCCAGCAGTGGGGGTAGCTGTGTGTGATTTGGCCCTGGGCGAAGAGCAGATTTTTTTTCTGCAAGTCGTTATTGACGACGGCATCGACCTCCAGGACGCTTCGGCCCCGCAGCCAGTCGGGCACGGTCTCGTCGTATCGCCCATCGTCCATCACGGGCGAATAGACGGCCAGGCCGTACTTCTGTCCCGACATGTAGTCGTCGATCCCGTGGCCGGGGGCGGTGTGGACCAGTCCCGTTCCGTCCTCGGTGGTGACGTAGTCGGCCAGGATGAGCATGTAGGCGTCCTTGTCGGTGGGATTGCTCCCGATAAACGGGTGCTCGTAGCGCAGACCTTCGAGCTGGTTGCCCCTGACGGTCTGCTCGCCGATGGTATATTTGCCTTCGGCGAGCTTACCCGCGGCGATGACCGCGCCGATCCGCTCTGTCGCAACGACGGAGATGAAAGTCCGGCCGTCCCGTTCGTAGCGAATCGTCGCATACTCCAGGTACGGATGCACAGCGATGGCTAAGTTCGCCGCCAGCGTCCAGGGCGTCGTCGTCCAGATCATGAAGCAGACCGTCGCGTGGTGCGTCTCGGCCTCCCTGACAAGGCCAAGGTCGATGAGCTTTTCGAGGCTGTCTTTGGCGACCGGGAAATTCACGAAGATGCTGGGCGACGCGATGTCCTTATATTCGAGCTCCGCTTCGGCCAGGGCCGTCTCGCATCCGATGGACCAGTGGATCGGCTTGAGCTGCTTATAGACCAGGCCCCGATCGACCAGTTCGGCGAAGACCTCCAGAATCCCGGCCTCGTATGAAGGTTTGAACGTTAGGTACGGGTTCTCGAAATCGCCGAAGATGCCCAACTCCTGAAACTGCTTGCTCTGGATCTTGACGTACTTGCCGGCGTACTTGTGGCAGAGCTTGCGGATTTCGAGCTTGCCCATCTGCCGGGCCTGCTCGCCCAGCTCGGTGACGACTTTCGATTCGATGGGCAGGCCGTGACAATCCCAGCCGGGCACGTAGGGAGCGTCGAAGCCGGCCATCGTGCGGTACTTGATGACGAAGTCCTTGAGGACCTTGTTGATGACGTGGCCCATGTGAATGTCGCCGTTGGCATAGGGGGGGCCGTCGTGCAGGGTATAGAGCTGGGCGCCGCTGCGGGCCTTGCGGATTTGCGCGTAGATGCCCTTCTTCGCCCATTCCTTGCGGAGCTGCGGCTCGCGCTGCACGAGGTTGGCCTTCATCGCAAAATCCGTCTTCGGCAGGTTCAGCGTATCGCGATACCCTTTCGTCTCTTTCTCAGCCATCGAACAAGTCCTCAAAATCCGAAAAAATCAAACCCGATAGTATAAAGATTCCGGCCAGCATTGTCAATATCGCGCCCCGGCCCAGCCGCTTGTGGTAAAATCTGTGGCCACAAAAAAAGCCTTCCAGAGTTCGCTGCTCTGGAAGGCTTTACATACCTGGTACTGGAGCTTTCTCAGGGCAGCGTCATCTTCTCCGGAATAATTATGATAATCGCGATGTTCATAGTTGCGCCCATATCCAAACCGTCACAACAACTTCGATTACTGCTCGTTTCTACTACAACAGTCGGCCTATGTCAATCCCGAGTTTACAAAAAATGACGGCCCAAACCCGTCATCCTGAGCGGGGTCGAAGGACCTCATTCTTTGGTCCCGACGCCCATTGCGGGGGGCTAATCCGGCTTCGGTTTTCGGATGATGCCGACCCTGGCGTAAAACTTGAACAGGGCGTTGGCCTGACTGGCCCGGCCGACCTTTCCTGCTCAACCGAGTCGAATTGATCGGCGCCCCATGTCCTGTCGCGCTGGAAGCACTCGACAATCGCCTGCAGGCCCCGCACGTCCCGGGCGACCTGGAAATAGGAACAATCCGGCGCCAGCAGGAGCGCCGCCGCATCCCAATCCTCGCGCTGCACCGCCTTGGCGAAAAGCCGGGCCCGTTCAACCGCTTTGTTTGCGTCGTCCATGGTTGCACACAACTGGGCTTTTGCCCATCGAAGAAAGTCTCCAAGCTTCGCCTATAATATCAAGAAAGCGGTTCCATTCAAAGCCAAAAGGTGTGGGGGGCACGCTGCAATGTCGATACTGGCGAATGGTTAACCATGCGAACGTTACAAAAGAGGCACCCGTATATTTTTTGGGGAAATACGATTTTTCAGGTTTTAATCCCCTATGTTTCGTGTACAATACCGGGTACGAAAGCCGATAAGGATATTAGTTCGTTGGCTATTTTATTATTAGAAGCCTGAGTAAGGCGGTATAAGGCCGGTTTAAGCGAATTTGAAAAAAGTAGTTGGATGCGGAGACCCGGTGGTTGCAACATTGCACCGGCAGCCGGGGAGATCCTGATGCGGATCGAACAACCCCGATGACTTACGTAATCGCATCGTTCAGCTTCTGCTAATTTGCATCTATCGCAGCGACCCCCCCTATAGCTCACCTCTACTCGTAACAGGTATTCAGTTACAGGAGCGTGATTATGAAGATTCTTCTGGTGAATCCGGATATGCCGCTTACTTTCTGGGGTTTCAAGAACGCCTTGAAATTCATCTCGAAAAAGGCCGTCATACCGCCGCTGGGATTATTGACGGTTGCCGCAATGCTGCCCCGAGACTGGGAAACGAAGCTGATTGACATGACCACGACGAAATTGCGAGACCGAGACATTCAGTGGGCCGACTACGTCTTTATCACGGCGATGCTCATACAGCAAAAATCGGCGGATCAAATCATCGAGCGATGCCGGAAAATCGGAGCCAAAGTCGTCGTGGGCGGCCCTCTTTTTACCAGTCTGCCCGAGCAGTACGTGCACGTAGATCACCTGGTTCTCAAAGAAGCCGAGTTGACCCTGCCGTTATTCATTAAGGATGTTCAGGAAGGTTGTCCGAGGAAGGTGTACAATACACACGAGAAAGCCGACTTGCATCAGACCCCGATTCCTCTGTGGAATCTGATCCAGAAGAAGAAGTACGCCATGATGTGCATCCAATATTCACGCGGATGTCCATTCGGCTGCGATTTTTGCGATGTCACAACGCTGTTCGGACGCAAGATTCGCACAAAGAGTACGCAGCAGGTTCTGGAAGAGCTGGAGAGTCTGTACGCTCTGGGCTGGCGAGACGAAGTGTTCTTTGTAGATGACAACTTTATTGGAAACAAGAACCGTGTCAAGACGGAACTGCTTCCCGCTGTCATTGACTGGATGAAACGCAGAAAATACCCCTTCTCGTTCAATACGCAGGCGTCCATCAATCTCGCAGATGATGAAGAATTGATGGCATTGATGGTTCAAGCGGGTTTTGATTGTGTTTTCATCGGGATTGAGACGCCCAATGAGGACAGTCTGATTGAATGCAACAAGGTCCAGAACAAGGGCCGTGATTTAGTTGCCTGTGTCAAGAAGATCCAGAGGGCCGGCATGCAGGTTCAGGCCGGCTTTATTCTTGGTTTCGACAGCGATAAACCATCCGCTTTTGATGGTCTGATTCAGTTCATTCAAAAAAGCGGAGTGGTGACGGCGATGGTTGGACTGCTGAACGCCCCCCGGGGAACAAAACTCTATCACAGACTCATGACCGAGAACAGGCTGTCGGAAGCCGCCACGGGTGATAATACGGATTTCTCAATGAACTTTATCCCCAAGATGGGGATTGAGGATCTTCTCAAGGGGTATAAGAAAGTTGTCAGCACGATCTATTCGCCCGGGAACTACTACGCGCGGGTTCTGACGTTTCTGCGGGACTACAAGCCCGGTAAGAATAACAAGGTGAAATTTCGATTCTGTGATGTCAAGGCGTTCCTGCGATCTACATGGCGTCTCGGAATAATAGGAAAAGGCCGGTTCGCCTATTGGAAGCTTATTTTCTGGTCCCTCAGAAGTCCTCGATATCTCCATTTGGCCGTTACACTGGCCATCTGTGGGTTCCATTTTCGCACGATGTTCGAAGGCTACGGCCGCGCGTAAGCGACGGAGTCGCGTGTCGCAGCGACTGTTTCTTACCCGAGCGCACAGGCTGTTCACGAATTGCTCAGTTGTGTCCATTGTGTATCCTTGCAGATACAATGCCGCCGGGAGAATTACGGGTTTGGGAACGAGAATCTACCACATGGATCGATGGGCCTGAAATTCCGCGAGGCAACTCCCTGATGCAGCACGAGTCAGCTCGTGCGGCTGCATGTCCGGCGAATCATAGAATCAATCCTTTCTCGTTTCCACGGCTGTCGTGACCGTTCGCTTCTCGTCGCCGGCCTTCGTTTTTACGTCTGTCTCGTTCCTGTCAAGGGTCAAAACGAGACGGTCTCCCATGCGATCGTAACGCTGGTACCGTGCGGACTCCGAGCTAATCTTGAAAAGAAATACGTTGGCCTTGGTCTGTGTCTTGAACGAAGCGGCCACGGGATAGCCGTCAGCGGCAATCCATAGTTCCACGTCCCGCCGGCTGGTCGAGCTCATCCCGAACTTTGACTGCGTCTGCTCGGATTGCAGGCGCCACCGGGTACAGGAGAGTCCCTGATGGGAGTCGGGGCGCGTTTCGACCAGCTTCAATTCGGCCAGCTCGTCAGCGAGGGACCGGCCGTAGTGCATTAGCTCGGCGGCGCGCAGCAGAGAAAATTCGCGAAGAATCCGGGCACTTGAAATCTCGCCTGTGACGGTGAGCGTCAAAGCATTGGCGTCCGCCGTAATCATCAAGTCCGTCTTCTCGAGCGGTTTGGAGTCCTTGTCCTGGGTTTTCGATGTACGATCTTCGATGTGAACCATCGCGCGAATCGGATTCTTGCCGTCGAGCTTCTCCAGCCGGGCGATCAGCTCGGGCATTTGCTCGCCGTACGAAGCGGTGCAGACCAATCCAACCGTGACACAAACCATGATTCTGAAATTGCTGAATGCCATGCTCAATAACTCCCGTGAAATTATCGCCCACTTTTCGTGTGTTATCCGTAGCCATTTACAGGCAGCCTCTGTCTGAAGTCAATACGCCGAGTCCTTCGCCGGATGATTCTCGCTCATCATGGTAATAGGAACTGCGTCCAAACTCGCAGTCCTGCGGGACGGACTTAGGGCTGTACGGCTTGCGACATTTTTGCCGAATTGTCGGATTTCCACCGACACACCCCGGCATGCGACAGCTCAACATGCGTCGTCGTCCGGGTCTTCTTTCAGCCGCATCGGCTGATCGCAGCAGATGATATTGCACACGCAGGTCGAGTCGCAGTCCTTGATGACCTTCAACTCGACGCCGCACGTCTCGCAACACAGTATCTGACCCATCTTGACAGGTTCCATAAGATGTCTCCTTTCTTGTTGTTAGCGACGGTTGCTGCACCACTCCAGTTAGTGACTATGCATTGGCTGTTTCCTCTTGCGAAGAGATTTACGCACAACGACGGCCAGGATGATTGCTCCTGCCGGCAGAGCTGCGCAGGTAAGCAAGGCACAAGGAATACTAATCCTGTCTATGGCGACTGATGCCTCCGCCCTGTCCATTAGAACAAACCGGTGTGGAATCCTTTCGAGGTGAGCAGCCCCCTGCGTAACGGTGACGTTCATCTGCCATGCAACTTTGTTATCGTACCAGGAGCCCAAGTTCCCCAATACGATGATGTTCCTGCGCCAGAGCATCTTGGTCTTGTTGGATTCTTCCACGAGAGGGCGGTTGAAGATTCTACGGCCCTCTGCATCGAGAATCGAATAGGTGCCTTGCAGGCCGGAGAGAAGCACCTCCGGCGGCGTCTGCGACAGCGTCCTCTTGGGAATATCCAGCCCCACAAGGCCATCGCTTATGATTGGGGGATAGTAGTTGAAGGAAGCACTATACGTCCCCGGAGTGGAAAAATCCACGCTCAGAGCCGCCAGGCACTTGAACCTCGCCGGGTGCCAGAAGTAAGCGCGATTCGCGTAAAATAACAAAAAGCTCACGCCGGCCACGCCGAGAAAAAACACGGCCACGCACGTCGCAATGATTCGTCCTAATGGGAATCTTCCGCTCATGGTATTTCTCGCATCTGGCTATCGGCCGTTGCAGCGGTCACCTCGGTCATCGTCTTCAGCGCCCTCGTCGGGTTCTTGTTCGATTCGAAGGATGCGCACCCCACAACGTAAATCAGGGCCAAAGCTATCAACAAACGCCATATTCTCATGGCCGACCTCCTTTCTGTGAATGAGTTCTCCAGGATGACCAGGTACGTTACCTGCTCGTGCTTAAACGGTTCTTCCAATCATAAGCGTACATGACCTCTTATCGTTTCGTCAAGGGCCGCCGGCCCATGAGTCTTCAAGACAAAAAGGCGCTCCCTCGTGCAAAATAGCTGTTGCATTGTGGGCAAAATGTGGTTAACTAATTGTCTTAAATGTCGCGTACCCTTGTTTATGGAAGACGTCCGGAGATAGATGGTATGGCAAAATCAAGAGACACTCGAAAAGAAACAAAGAAACAGCCCCAAAAAACAGCGAAAGAGAAGAGGCAGGCAAAGCGGGAAAAGAAGAACAGGTAAGTTGTGCTCCGCACTCCATCTGCCGGCGTCTCAGGGCCTCAACGGCTCGGGCATCCGTCGGATGCGACTTGCGCGATCTGCTCTACCACGTGTAATGCACCGTGTACGTGACGACTTCCTCCTTGGCCGGCGCTACGACGACGCGGAATTCTATGGTTTGGCTATCCGTCTTGGCGTACTCACGGCTGGCTTCTGTGATTTCCCAGTTGCGATTTCGATAGAGATGCTCGACAATCCTGATCTCTACCGCTTGGCTCTCCTTGCGATTCCGCACTCTGATCTCGAAGGACTCGTCCGCCATGCGGCGCACATTGTCGGTGCGAAAATCGACCTGCCGTCGTTCACCCACCAGATCAAAGGCGTTTCCCGTGTACACCCGCACTTTCTCATCGCGCGGCGTGTGGCCGATCGTATTCTCTCCGGTAAATTCCAACTGCCCGTCCTCATCGCGCCGGTAAAACCGCACGCGTCCCCTGGGCAGCGGAATCCCGAGGTTGTTCGCCTGCGAATTCTCAAACTCACACATGACACGCACCTTTGTTCCCGACGAAGCCCCGTAGTCGGGCCTGTTGCGCACCTCTTCTGACGGCCAGTTGCGCCGTGGATCGATATCTGCGCCGTCATACATGTACAGACGTTGCGACTTGACGTTTTCGGCCCTGACAAATTCAACCTGCTTGGTCTGCCGATCCCGCAACGTCGTCCGCCTGTTCAACGTATAGAGATGATATTCATCAAAGGTTTTTTCCGACACAGGTAGCGGCGCAGCCCCTCCCATCATGCCGCCGCCATAGCCGCCGTAGCCGCCTCCACGGGCCTGTCGGACCTTGCTGACGTCGCCGGCCATCAGCTTGATCCGCGCGTTCTCGAACGTCTTGCCGCTCTCGTTGTTCATCGTGACCCACCCGATCAGGTCCATCACGTCTGCGTTCTCCGGATAGATCAGATTGTAGTCCGCCTCCCAGTTCATCCCGCCGGTGATATAACATAGCTCCGCGTTCAGGCGGCCTTCCTGGTCCGCTTCGATGAGCCAGTGCAGCGTCGGCTTAAGAATCGTCTCGTCCTTCAGCGATGGGAACAACGGCTCGCCGGGCAACCCGAAACGCAACTGGCCGTTGACTTCGATGATGGGCTGCTCCTCTGCGGGGGGTGGTTCGCCGTATTCATCTTCGAAAAAGAAAGGGTCAATCGGCCGGCCATTGGTGGACGCCGGAATGTGCCCGCCCCGGATAATCTTGCCCCGAACTATCTGCGATTCGCTGATGAAGTCAATCTGCTGGCCCTCGTACAACGCCAGGAGCGATTCGACGCAGACAGGATCAGCCCGGTAATTCTGCTCCTGTATTCGAAAGGTCTGCTTTCCAGTCGGATCGCGCAGAATGACTGATTGCGGCTCCGCCTGGGCGGTGATGTCCGTTACCGTGACCTTGTTTTCTCCCTTCTGGAGAGTCAGATCAACTTGGTCCCTCACCACGGCGAAGTCCTGATTGTAGATTGTCAATGACGGCTCAGCCAACGTCACGGCGACGCTTGCCAGCACTGCGACCAGCATGATCCCCAATGTCCTGACAGTTTTCATAGCTTTTCCTTTCGCAATCGGGTGTTAGATTTCGTCGGCGGCAGGTGCCGGACGGAACTTGGACTCCGTCCCCGTCGGAGTGCTGGGCGAGGTAAGCACGCACAAGAGCACCCGCTCCCGGGTCCGAATCTGAGGGTATAACCGCGGAGAAGAATGTATCCTCCGGAGCGGGCTGATGCAAGCACAAAATGCGCAATATCTGTGGCAGTGCGCTTGACCTTCCGCGCCGAGCGCATAGACTATGGCCGGAAGATTGCAGCGGCGGGCCCGGAGCCTGCCCGTTGCATCGACATCAGTCAGATTGAAACCGGTGGGAATGAATCGAGGAGAAAAATGGGTATTCTCTGGGAAGTTGTACAAACCGGCCTGATGTACGGCCAGAAGCGGAAATCCGACACGATTGAGGATCGCGTCCAGGCCCTCGAAGACCAGCTCCAACTGACGCAGAATACGCTGCGGACGCTGGTCAGAAAGATCGAAGAGATCCACGGGCTCGACATCGACGGGGATGGCCGGGTCGGCTGAATATCGTGCGGACGGAGCACGCCTCGCCGCCTCAAAAAAATTGTGTAAATACTATTGCTTTTTTGGGGGCGCCATTTACTATGGCGGCGGCGTTGGAGGCTCGTTCGGAGTTTTCCGGCGTTGTTGAATAAACCGAAATCATGAAGATTCTTTTTAAGGCGTCGAAAAATGTGCCAGTCATGTGGATGTACACCGTGTCAAACCTGTGGAGCCCCCATCGAGGATGGAGTCTGCTCGGGCTGTGGAGAGCTGTCCGTTGATTGCATTTGCGAAGAGGAAGACGAAG
This sequence comes from Sedimentisphaerales bacterium, assembly GCA_035529475.1. Taxonomy (GTDB): domain Bacteria; phylum Planctomycetota; class Phycisphaerae; order Sedimentisphaerales; family Anaerobacaceae. The sequence goes on from DATKWR010000075.1 coordinate 13,944, forward strand.
ACTACTGACGGCTCTTCCATTCTCCAGCGTGTGTTCGTAAGCTCCTGAGCCTCCCCGAGTCCGCGCGAGGCGCCATGAGGGTCTGCCCGCGGCTCTGCCGTCCGCAGAGCGCCCCGTGCATTTTCTCCCCCGCATCTTGTCTTACCGCGATTGCCTGCCCTGAATTTTTTTACTTTTTTCTCTTGCTTTTTTCTCAAAACAGCGTTCATAATATCATAAACGTGAGCGGGACTTGACAACTTCTGACGGGAGGCACCTTTGCAGGCGAATGTTACCTGTCCCGACGGAATTTTTCTAAACGGACATTTTCCAAGAAAGTGAGGGAGTACGCCATGAAAGCATCACGTGCAAAAGCGAGTTGTATTGCCTTGTTTGCCATTCTGGGGTTGGGATTCATCCTGCCCGGCTGCAAGAAAGAGGCTCCGCCGCCGCAGGAGCCGGGTGCGCCGCCGGTATCGACGCAAGATCAGGCTGTAAAGGAGAAGGAATTCCTCTCTGACCCGGATGTTGTGACCTGCGCGTTTGAGACAACGACGATTTCTCAGCTCGATCTTCCAAAAGACCGCTTGCCGTCATTCGTCCGCAGGATGGAGCAGCAAAGTAAGGAAGAGGTTAAGCAAGGTGCGATCACCCTCGCCGGCCGGCCATTCAAGGTCTTTTTGGGAGAAAGGCCGGAACGGGAATTCTATCTGTTCGACGTCGAGAAGAAATTCGGTCCCTACTGGTGGGGCTCTTGGAGCCTGAATTCGTATCATAAGATCGACGATACGTTTTACGAATTTATGGTCGTCGATGCAGGGGCGAAAATCGCCGCCCGGCCGTATAAAGGCGAGCTGGGCGTGATCAAGGTCGGCAAGGGAGGTCGGGAACTGGAGAAAGTCGAGTTCAACGGCTCGGTACATCAGAGTGGAGGCGTCTCGGCACCAATCGGGACGATTAAGGAGTACTGGACCGGCCCGGTGCCCGAATGCGAGATTCCCGTGGGAGACTACACGTCGCATATTATGGCGGTGACCTATGACAACCTGACTATGGAAATCTCCAACAACTACCATACCAATGCACAGGGCGTGCAGAACGGCGGGGACATCGTTTATGGCATGAAGGTCCGCAAGGACAAGCCCTGTGTGATTGATTTCTCGAATGAGCCGATGGTCGTTTTCGATCAGCCGCCCGCGAGCCAGACCTCTTTTTCTCGAGGTGCCGAGATCCAGTTCGCCGCGGTGCTGATCGATCCGAAGCTGGATATCATGATACGCGGACTGAACGACACATCCGTCAAAGTTGACAGAGAATACAAGGACCGAGACGGCAAGGTAATCCATACCGCTAAAGTGGATAAGCCGCTGGATCCGAAGGTGGTCATCGCGCGGGCCGACGGCGAGGTGATCGCCGAGGGCGTCATGCCGTTTGGCTGAGCCGGCACCTGCGGGTACACGTGGCGTGTACCGGACGATTTGAAACTCAATGGCGGCCAGGAAGAACTGACCGTAACCGTGACCTATGAAACGCAGAAGCTCTACGGCCAGGTAACCGCGCAAAGAAAAATCAAAATCAGAAAATAGGATGGGGCTTGCCCCACCGATATCGACCTGCGATTGTCTTCAGGTCAGTCAAACGCATTATTGGAAGCTGCATGAACGCGGGATTGTCATCAGGCGAAACCAGGGACGTGTCAATCGTCCTGTGCGGGCAGGCGGGGCAGGGCATTCAGACGGTCGAGCACCTGCTGACGCGGATCTTCAAGCTGGCGGGGTACAATGTATTCGCCACGAAGGAATACATGTCACGCGTTCGAGGCGGGGTGAACTCGACGGAAATCCGGATCGGCGCGGGGCCGGTCAGGGCCTCCGTCAGCCGGATTGACATTCTCATCTCTCTCAACAAGGGGGCTCTGCA
>DATKWR010000076.1:0-2003 GCA_035529475.1 Sedimentisphaerales bacterium
GGCTGGGTGACATCCATGACAACCGGCGGTCCTATCGAAGCGGGTCCCGAGTCGCTGTTCGAGGAAATGAAGCTCAAGACGCGGGAAGTGAACACGGGGGACAACAACCATCACGCGAACTGGTTCGATTGCATCCGCACGCGGCGAAAGCCCAGTTGCTACGAAGAGATTGGCCATCGGTCGGCTTCGCTGGGCCATCTGACCATCATTGCCCATACATTGAAGCGATCGTTGAAGTGGGACCCGGCGGCGGAGCAGTTCATCGGCGATGAAGCGGCGAACCGCCTTCTGTCGCGCGCGATGCGCTGCCCCTGGCGCATATAGGAGACATCTGATGACGTCTTTAAATCGCAGAAAGATGCTCGGAGCCATGAGCACCCTGCCCTTGCTTGCCACAACCTCGTGTACACTCTCGAAGGCAAAACCTCATGAGCCGGTCGATGCCATGACTGCTCCTACGCCGATTATAGAATCCGACCGCAAGGAATACGCCCGGCTGAGAAGCCTTGATCTGAATGATCCGCAAGTCGTGACCAGGCAGAAGAAGATGCCCGTCGGCAAGATTGGCAATCTTACCCTCGGACGCCTCATCAGCGGCAGCAACCTGATCAGTATGAACATGCACGCGCGGGACCTGGAGTACGTGACGGACCTGGCGGCTCATTACAACACCGAAGAGCGAGTCTTCATGACGTTGAAGAAATGCGAAGAGCACGGGGCCAACAGCGTCGTGCTCAAGAATCACAACTTCAAGCGGTTCAAGCTGTCGCGATACTGGCACGAGTGGGGCGGCAGGATGAAATGGATCGCCGACGTGATTACGACGGATATCAACGCGTATGAAAAGCTGCTGGTGGAGCATTTGGAGCTGGGAGCATCGGCAGCCTATCTGTGGGGCGGCGCCAGTGACACGTGGTATTACCAGAAGAAACAGGACAACATCGTCAGGGCCTTCGAGATCATGAGAAAATATGATATTCCCGTCGGCATTTGTGCTCATCGGCTGGAGCCCATCGCATTTTGCGAAAAGGAAGGACTCAAGCCCGACTTCTACATGAAGACCCTGCACCACGGCCGCTATTGGTCCGCCCACCCGAAAGCCAACAGGCGGTACATGGAGATGTTCGAGAAAGAATCCGACGAGCACGCCGAATACCATGACAACATGTTCTGCCACGATCACGAGGAAACGGTGGCGTTCATGCAGGATGTCAAAGTGCCCTGGATAGCGTTCAAGGTCTTGGCGGCCGGCGCCATCCCCGCCCAAGGTGGACTTACATACGCCTTCGAGAGCGGCGCGGACTTCGTATGTCTGGGGATGTTTGACTTTCAGGTTGAGCAGGATGTCAGCCTCACGCTGAAAGCCATCGCCGAGTCAAAGAATCGCAAACGGCCCTGGATAGCGTGAGCATGCTGGCGGCTCCTACTGGGGAATAACCGGCAGCAGGACATGCGAAGGATGCTCCCCATTGTGTAAGACCGTCTGTGTCGCCTTCACCAATTTAGTGCCTGTGCCGAATGCCTCGCCTGTGTTGGGATTTCGATCGAAGCGCGGAAAGTTGCTGCTGGATATCTCGACGCGAATTCTATGGCCGGGCAGGAAGGCATTGCTTGTTACCCACAGGTCGATTTCATAGCGATAAACCTGGCCCGGCGTGATAAGACTCGGGTTGTCCCTCGATTCACGATAGCGGGCGCGGATGATGCCGTCGCAAAGATTGAAGGCCCGCCCATCGGGGTGGACGTCAACCAGCTTTGCGGTCCAGTCCGTGTCCTTTGCTGTAGTAGCGGCGTAGAGAATGACCTTGACCGGCCCGGTGACTTCCACTTCGTTCTTTAGCTCTTCGCTTGTGAAAACCAGAACATCGTTTCGCTTCTCGACCTCATTTTGGTCTCGCGGCCCGGCGGGGCAGCCTACCAGATTGCATCCTCCCGCCGTAGGAACGGGGTCATTCGGATCATACACAAACTCGTCAGGCGGTTCGTCGGAAGGCTTTTCCGTG
>DATKWR010000077.1:0-3058 GCA_035529475.1 Sedimentisphaerales bacterium
TGGAAGGTCCGCCCGCACAGGCCCGTATAGTAACCCTCGCGGCGCAGCAGTTCCGGGAATGCCGCCACGTCTCTCGGCAGCGGGGCCGAAAATCGGGTCATTCGAATATCCACTGCCGATCGTCCCGTCATCAGCGAAGCACGAGAAGGAACGCATTGTGGGGCGGTTGTATAGGTGCGCTCAAAACGCATTCCTTCTGCCGCCAGTTTGTCCAGGTTCGGCGTTTTGAGATTGGGATCGCCGTAGCAGCCCAGGTGTGGCACGCTATGGTCATCCGAGAGAATGAAAAGGATATTAGGTTTGTCATTGTAAGATTTGGTTGCGCTCTCCTGCGCGAAGGCACGACTCAATCCGGCCAGACTGGCTACAGAAGCTGAAGCCAATCCAAGTAAACTACGACGGTCGATGAATTTCATAATCTCTCCTTGCCAATATCCAGGTAGATGTTTCGTTTTCAGAGCAGACAAGCCCTGTGAATCCCGGGAAAAACAAACCGGGGATCACGAATAACAATTCCGACATCATAAAGGCCCGGGCCCTATTCACACAAAAACATATTCAGAAATATTCAGGAAGAATATTCAGGGCAGCCGCCTGTTTTTAGCGCCAAGGTTTGCTGCTTGGGTGTACGTTCGTCGGTAGGGTACGATGAATCGCACCACTTGTTAATAGCATAGAACCATGCCGGACTACAGACGATGGTTTCGTGCCGGCGGGACATATTTTCTTGCTGTCGTGTCATTTAAGCGCCAAACAGATATTTCACGACGCTCATGCCTTGAGGCCCTTTCTCTTTCCGCTCGAGAATGAATCGGCATAATCGGAATGGTGCATATATCGTATGTCGAAGATCGCCAACAGCCAGTCGCAAACAATCAATGCAGAAAGGGGAATTTCTTATGACGCACACGTGTGGGTGCCTTCCACACCAAAACCGACTGAGACCCCACAGCCATGAGAAATGCAGGCTAAGGGTTTCTCCTGAGAATTCCGATCAGAATCTGCGACTGCTCGGAAATGGGGCTGCCTGGGCCGACCCAGTCGCCTCCGGGGCCCGCTCCCCAGGAACGAACGGACCACCTGGAAGGCTCCTTGAACAGGCCGCGCTGCACCTCGGAGACCGGCGATGGAGACAACGTATTCTCCATGAAGTCCGCCACCGCCTGGGCGCGTTTTGCTGAGAGGAGCCACTGTTCCTTTCCTTTTTCTGCGTCGGCGGCCAAGCCAAGTACATACAACTCGACCGGCTTCCAGTCGGTATCCTGCTGCAGGTCCCGGCAGAATCCCGTCAGGAATTGCCTGGCCTGCTCGTTAATATCCGCGCGGCCGGATGCAAAATGGACGTTGGCTACTGTGAAACGGGTGCCCCGGGCCATGATTTGGGAAGGCACAAGGGTGGCCACCTGCCTGAGTTTCTCAAGGATTCGCTGAAGCTCCTCTGCTTTGGCGTCGATGGTTCTGCGGTCGGACGATTCCTCCGGCTCCGGCACGAAGTGCTTGGTCTTGCGGTCGCCGAGCGGCGGCGTTTGGCTCTTTCCGAGGAGCGATCCAAGTCCGACGTACGCGATTGATTCCAGGAAGGCATCTCTGCCTTTGTTGAAGAGTTCCGGATCCTGGACGTCGGCCAGGCTCAAGAGCATGACGAAGAAAGTCAGCAGCAACGTGACCATGTCTGAAAAGGTGACGATGTAGGCCGGGACTTTAGGCCCCCCTGCTTCATTTGTCCGTCGCCGCAACCTCAATTTAAGATACTCCATTCCAGCAGAAGGATTTCAACCGTACGTTCAGATTCTGACTGTCCTGAGTCCGGCCCACCCTTTCGCGGGTCTTGCTGCATCGCGGCGCCGGCTGCGGCGATGTTGAAGCGGCCGCTGTCAATCTCCTGCTCTGCGCTGAGGTGCTCCATGATCGCCCAGGCGCGCGGCAGGCCGAAATACTCGCTGCCGGAATTGCCCGGCGGTCCGCTCTCGGTGATGATGATCCGGCTGGGTACGCGCCTCAGGAAGGAGGCCATCGTGTTCATTGTGCCGCGTCCTTCGGCCGAAAGGACCGTCCCCGCACCCCAGAAAAGCCTCTTCGAGGGGAACCGGAATGCCATTGCCCCGTGGAGGTCCGCGAGCCTGGTCTCTTTCATCACGCCATCCGCGAGTCCTTCCTCAAGAGTCGGTTTCTCGCTGCCCTGATCGAGATCATCGGTGTATTTGACTCGCGGCAGAAGCAAGAGCGAATCGCTGTCAGTGCCTATGACCGGGGTGATGCTGGCGAACGCTCGGGAATAAATCACCTTCAGGCGGCGAAAGACGCGGTCATCAAACGATGAGAAACTCAAAAGAAGCACAAAGAACGTCAGCAACAGCGTCATGCAATCGCTGAACGTGACCATCCATTCCGGCGCGCCGGGGGCCTCGTCTGCTTCTTGTTGTTTTTTTGCCCGCCTCACTATATCTTCGCCTTGACTTCCTCGCGCCTGCTTTGGGAGATAAACGCCTGCATTTTTTCTCGAATAGCCGTTGGATTATCCCCCTGGGCCATCGAGCAGATGCCTTCGACAATCATTTCCCTTGCGGTTGCCTCGGCTTTGGAGTAGATTCCCAATTTGCCGGCGAGCGGGATGAAAATCAAATTGGCGGCGAATGCCCCGTAGAACGTGGTCAGCAGAGCGACCGCCATGCCGGCGCCTATCTGGTCCGGCGAGGACATGTTCTTGAGCATTTGGACCAGACCGATGAGCGTCCCGATCATGCCGAAGGCCGGGGCCGACGCACCCATGAATTCGAGAATCTTTTTGCCGTTGTTGTGACGGTCCTGGAGGTTTTCGATCTCCAGCGTCATGAAATCCCGGATAGCCTCCGGATCATTCCCATCGACGAGCATTTGCAGGCCCTTGACGAAAAACAGGTCACAGACCTTCGGTATCTCCTGCTCGAGCGCCAAGGCTCCATCGCGCCTGTTGATCGCCGCAAAATTCACCATATTCTGGACGAGCTCCGAGGCCGAAGGGATCTTTGTGACAATCGTTTTCTTGACCACCGAGAATATTCCGAGAAATTGAGGCAGA
>DATKWR010000078.1:0-4571 GCA_035529475.1 Sedimentisphaerales bacterium
TACATGATATTTCAGATGGCGGAAGTGGCAGTGCCGCAGACACTCTTTCGGGAAATACTTGACCAAATTGGGCAATTGAGAGCCAGCCCAGAACTCTCGAGGGTGACGTGTGTACTCATGTCTTTTCGTCAAGTTCTGAACCACGTGAGAGCGAGTGAAAGCGGGCGACAAAAGAAGAAAGAAGTGCATTTTTTGGGCAAAAAAGGGCGGTTTGCCTGCCCTGTTCCAAAACAGGTAATCACCTCAAAAACAGATTCTTGACATTGAGATAAAATTCTGTTATTATAGGACACACAGCAAGTTGGAGGTTATCTGCAAAAAGTTAACGGGAACGCCGATCCAAAGCAGCAAGTTGGACTTGATTGTCGGCAAGGCTGCATTTCGTGCGGTAAGGTCGTTTCCTTGCGGCCGATATATAATACAGAGGCGGCCCCGAATACAACGTGGTCGGTTAATTGTTGGTGCAACCAGTATGTGCAGGCCGGGCTTCGATAACAAGGTAGTTGCACGCTCATTTCGTAATAACATTTTTTTGTGAAGGAGGTGTCCTCATGAACGCAAGAGCATTGTTGCAGATTTGTATTGTTTTTTTGTTGGGCCTGAGTTTCTCGGGTGTGGCTGCCGCTGCTGATCCCAGCCATGTCGCCTGGTGGAAGCTGGATGAGACCTCCGGCACCCGCGCTGAAGATTCCAGTGGCTTCGGCAACCATGGCACCCTTCTGGGCGACGTGGCGTGGGTGGCCGGCAGGCTGGGCGGCGCTTGGCAAGCAGACGGTAACGGCGACCATATTGAAGTGCCGGACAACCCCAGTCTGAATATCAGCGACGCGGTCACCGTTAGCGCATGGGTGTACGCATCTGCGAGCGGCAGCCGTGAGCTCATTGAAAAAGGGGGTACCGGCGGACAAGCCTGGGGGAATGCGTATTCAATAAGAATGAGCAATCTCATTGTCCAGTTTCACGGTCATGCCAGTGACCCGCCGCTCGGTCTCAGTTCGAAGAATACCATTCCACAAAATGAGTGGGTACACATCGCGGCGACGTTCGATTTACGGGCCGAAGGAAACAACCAGAAAATCTACATCAATGGCATTATGGACGCCGAGAACCGAAACGAATTGCCTCTTACGGTCGTTGCCTCGCCTCTGCTCATCGGCGCTGATGCCTACGGGACCCGCAGGTATTGGTGGAGCGGCGGTATAGACGACATCCACATCTTCAACCGGGCGCTGGCCGAGGCCGAGATTCGGCGGGTTATGACGGAAGGCATGTTAACACCACCTACTTCAGCTTCCAACCCGACCCCCACCGATGAGGCGGCGGACGTGCCGCGGGATGTGATACTTGGCTGGGCGGCGAGCGAGTCGGCCGCCACACATGATGTGTACCTGGGCACGATTTTCGACGATGTCAACAATGCCGGCAGAATCAACCCGCGGGGCGTGCTGGCCAGTCAAGGCCAGGTCGCTACAACGTATGATCCTCCGGGTCGTCTCGATTTCAGCCAAACGTACTATTGGCGCATCGATGAAGTCAATGCCCCGCCCACGTCCACTATCTTCAAGGGCGGCGTATGGAGCTTCACGGTCGAGCCCGTTGCTTATCCGATTGATGCCAGCAGTATTAGCGTTACCGCGTCCAGCTCGAACAGCGCCGGCGAGGGGCCTGAGAATACAATCAACGGTTCTGGACTGGACGCTGATGATCGTCACTCGGCCATAGGTACAGATATGTGGCTCAGCGGCATAACGGGGCCGCAGCCAACCTGGATTCAGTATGAGTTCGACAAGATTTATAAATTGCATCAGGTGGTCGTATGGAACCATAATACCTTGACTGAGCCTGTGATCGGCTTCGGCGTCAAGGAAGCGACCATTGAGTATTCGGTCGATGGGGCTGCCTGGGTCACACTGGGAACGACTCATGAGCTTGCCCGGGGTTCCGGTGCGGCGGGTTATGCCGCCAATACGATCGTTGATCTTGGTGGCGCGACCGCAAAGTACGTCAAGATCACGGCCAACAGCAACTGGGGAGGCCTGGTGAGCCAGTCTGGCCTGAGCGAGTTAAGGTGGTTGGCGACGCCCGTGGTTGTCCGCGAGATGAGTCCGGACGATGGCGCTGCGAGTGTGAATCCGGTAACGGCAGTCCTGACCTGGCGAGCCGGGCGTGAGGCTGCTGCTCATGACGTGTACCTGAGCACGGACGAGCAGGCCGTCATCGACGGCACCGCGCCGGCAGTCAGGGTGCCCGAGGCTATGTATGCCCCGGCACTTGAATTGGCTTCAACCTACTACTGGAAGGTGAGCGAGGTCAACGAAGCCGAAGTCCCACCCGTATGGGAAGGCCCGGTTCAGAGTTTCTCAACCGCCGCCTACGTGAGTGTCGATGACATGGAATCCTACAAGTCAGAGGACGGAAAATGGATTTGGGAAACCTGGAAAGACGGGTTTGAGATTGCGTCCAATGGTGCACTTCTGGGCCACGGCGGAAACGACATGGAAACGGACATCATATACGATGGCTCCCAATCCTTGCCGTACAGTTATGGTCAGGGCGGTGCAGCGGTTTCTGAGGCTACGCTGCCGATTAATGCACGGGATTGGAGTCGATACGGGATCCGGAGCCTGTCGCTGTGTTTCCACGGCAAGGCCGAGAATACGCCGGGTCAATTGTATATGAAGATCAACGGCGGCAGCAAGAAAGTGTATCCAGGCGTCGCCAGTGATTTGCAGGCCGCGCAATGGCAGCCCTGGACGGTTGATCTGGCGGGCGTAACCGTAGTCAACAGCCTGACCATCGGCGTGGATGGCGGTTCCGGGATGTTCTTCATTGACGCCATCCGCCTGTATCCGCAGGTCGCCGAAGTGGTGACTCCAAGTCAACCGGACACGGCAAATCTCTTGGTGCTTTACACGTTTGATGGTAATTTCCAGGACAGCTCGGGCAAGGGGAATCATGGCACGCCGATCAATAGTCCGGTGACTGCCGTTGATCCCCAGCGTGGCCAGGTGCTGAAGCTGGATGGTCTTAGCCGGGGTTTAGGCGTGCCCAACGCCGGTTTGTCACAGACCGCCACCGTTTGTATGTGGGCCAATCCGGCGGTCCTGGATGACTACGACGGTCTGTTCCACTCGGATGGCTGGGCCGCCAATGCTCTGCACTGGCGTTTCAGATACAACAGGCTCAATGGCCAGGTCTACGGTGGTCCGGCTTTGAACGGCAAGACGGTCCTGCAAACGAATCAATGGTATCACGTAGCTTTCGTACTGACGGAGTCCGATACCTCTGTCTGGCTCAACGGGCGAAGGGACGACGGAGCGGCCCACCCACAAAACCTTACAGCTCCGATGATGATGGCCTTGGGGGGTGGTACCGTCGGCGCCTGGATGAACAATGCGGCGTTGAGCCGGTTTCTTGAAGGGATGATCGACGACGTACGTATTTACAATCGGGCACTGACTCAGGCCGAATTGCTTGGGCTGACGGGTCGTACCGCGCCGGTATCCAAGGGTTTTTAAGGTGTCGCAGGTGGGCTGATACATGGATCTCCTTGGAGATTTGCAGTTGAAGCCCAAATGAATCGGGATTGTGGCTGGAACCCGCATCAAGGGGCCGGTTCCGGTACCACTGAACTCGAATAAGTGTCTCTTAATAGACGCCGTTATGCAAGGGAGTGTGACATGAAAACCACACGGAGAATTCGAGCCTTTACTCTTATCGAGCTGCTGGTTGTCATCGCGGTGATTGCCGTTCTGATGGCCATTCTCCTGCCTGCGTTGCAGCGGGCCAAGAATCAGGCCCGGGGAATATTCTGCCAGAACAATACAAAGACCCTGGCCCTGGCCTGGCTCATGTATAAGGATGACAATGACGACAAATTAGTCAGTGGTCTTACAGGCGTTGGGCACTGGGTTGACAATCCTGAGAATAATGCCAGCGTTGATCCGCTCGAACTCAAGAAAGAGGCGGTCAAACGAGGCACCCTGTATCGCTACATGGGCGAGAATGTCAACGCCTATCATTGTCCCGCGGACGAACGGATTCGGATACCCGATCAAATGGCTTTTTGCAGTTATTCTATTGCCGGGGGGATGAATGGCGTCCCCGCCACCGGAGGCTGCAACATCATCCCCCATCTCAAGTACAGTACGATCCAGCAGCCCGCGGCCAGGTTTGTTTTTCTGGAAGAGAGCGATCCGCGTGGGTCCAACCGGGGGTCCTGGCTCATGGATCCCAAGACCAAACAATGGGTGGACCCCTTTGCGATCTTTCACAGTCGCAACCGCAGCACGCTGGGTTACGCAGACGGCCATGCGGAAATGCACCGGTGGCTCAGCAAGGGGGTGATCGATTGGTGTGAGTGGTCCACGGATCCAGTGCGAGCGGCCAGCTACACCTTCAGGCACGATGTTGATGCGAGCGATCCGTTGGAGGTTGAGGACTTCAATTTCATGCTCAAAGGGTATGCCTACCTCAGGCTCCTGTAGAAGACAGAGTACAAGATTGTCAGAAGAAGCCACTTCGGTGACTACCCAGGTTTGTCCGATGGGGATGGCTAATGATAGAATTCG
>DATKWR010000079.1:0-5686 GCA_035529475.1 Sedimentisphaerales bacterium
GGGCGTGTTGGCACTACTCAAAGAAGTCCATCACAGATTGCCCGATTCGAAGATCTTGCTCCTGGCCATCTTCCCCCGCGAGTGGAAGCCGACCGACGAAGGGAGAATCCGCAACGATCAGGTCAACAGCATTCTGAAGACGTACGCTGACAACAAAACCGTCTATTGGCTGGATCTTAAAGAAACGTTTCTTGGCAAAGACGGCATGTTGCGAAAGGATCTTATGCCCGACACACTTCATCCCAACGTCGAGGGCTACCGTGAGTGGGCAAAGGCAATGGAGCCTATGCTGACCAAGTTGCTCGGAAAGTAATTAGTGAAGCGAATAGGATTTAATGATGAAGAAAATATTAGTCAGCATCGCGGTTTTGGGATGTTTGATTCTCAGCAGTATTGCGGCGGATAAGTCGATCTATCCTGAGGGAAAGGAAGCCGTTGTGCAGGCGGGTTTCTTTACTCCCTCCCGGAATGGCCAGATTTGGGATACATGGGCGTATTTCCACGAGGGCAGGTATTACATGTATTACCTCGCCGGACATTTCAACAGATGGGATGGCCACGAACTGGCTCTCTCCGATGACGGCGTCCACTGGAAAGAGCAGGACGTGCTGATCAAGCCCCGTGAGGGCGTGACGTGGATGGGAACCGGCCACATCTGGAAGTCACCTGACTTTGGCCGGAACCACACCTGGGTGATCAACTACTCCGAGTGGTTTGGGGACAAGCAGGATATCATGTTCGCAACGTCCACGAATCTGCTCGACTGGACCAAGGTTGACGAGAAGCACAGGTTCGTCCAGGATAAGCGCTGGTACAAGGAGAAGGGGCGATGGGATTGCATCGATACGGTCCAGCGTCCCGACGGCAGCTTGTACGGGTACTTCACGGCTGATCCCGATCCGGCCAAGGTGACGTACCGTCCCTGCGGATTCGGTTTCGCCGAGAGCAAGGACGGCATCACCTGGACCGCGCTTCCGCCAATAGAGGGCGATATCAGCGGCGAGTTCGGCGGTATCCAGAAGATTGGCGAGAGGTATTACATCCTTATCAGTGAAGGACGTGTGGCAGTAGGCGAGAAGCCGGAAGGGCCTTTCTATTCACAGAAGAAGAACCCAAATGTTTTCGGGCACGGCTGTGACATATATTTTCCACGTTTCTTCCACAATGCGCCTGGAGGGCCGCTGGTCAATCATTTCTACCAGAACGGGATGGTCCATGCGGCGCCGCTGAAGGATGTCGATGTCGACAAGGAGGGAATTCTCCGGCTAAAGTGGTGGAAGAATAACGACGGGCTGAAGGCAAATCCCGTCAAGGTCAGCCTGGTTCCTGCCGGTGAGAGATATTTTCCGTCGTTGAAGATGCTGGATTGGAAACCTGATCCCGCCAAGACGACCGTCATAGAGGGGGCGATTGTAAGGGCGGCAGCCGGGACAGGTGATAATATCAATCCCCGGATCTTCTTTGACCAGGGTGGAGGAAAAGGCCAGTGTCTTGTCTTTTCCAGGGATGAGGTGAAGTTCGGAAACATCAATGCTGCCGGCGGTGACTTCAAGTCGGCACAGACATCTGCTCGCGGCATGGAATTCGGGACGGAGGCCAGGTTTCGCTTTCTCATCAGGGAGGACATGCTCGAGCTGTATGTGAATGATTACCTGATGAACCTTAAACGGGTTTCTTATAATGGCCGGATTGGGTTCATGGCTGACGACCGGCAGGGCGCTTTCAAGGATATCAGCGTGTGGCAGAGCAAGTAGGTGGAACGTTTTGGCAGGAAAGCATGGTAACATTTTGGTTCATGTTTAAGTAACTGATGGTTAATGAAGGTATAAAGAAAAGGAAAAAGGCTACTATGAGAAATACACTAATATGCATGGTTGCGCTGTCGTTAATGGCGCATGTGGCTATGGCGGAAGACGCCAACGCTGGTAAATCCCAGCCGAAACTCAAAGTACCTGTGAAGGTCTTCATCCTCGCCGGTTAGTCGAACATGGAAGGCCATGGCGGCGTTATGACGCTCGACAGACTGGGCGAGCATCCGACGCATGGGTATCTTCTGAAGAAGATCAAGAAAGACGACGGCTCAATTGTTGTGCGCGATGATGTATTTGTCTCTTACAAGCATGAGGAGGGAGACATTAACCGGCCTCTATCCGTCGGTATGGGCGCCTGGGGTAAGGATTGGTTTGGTCCGGAGCTTACCCCAGAGCCAGGACTTTACCAAAAATCGCAATAGCGTGGAGCCTATGTGCTTTGAAATCGATACTCTGCCATCCAATGCATCCTCTGGAGTGAGGTATCGGACCATTTTGGAGATTTGCTTGAGGAGAATATTGACATGCCGCCTTGAGTATGCCATAATAACCATTCTTGAGTATGCCATAATAACCATTCTTGAGTATGCCATAATAACCATTAATGAATAAAAGATGGGCATTTTGACATTGAGTGCGTTGCTCCATACGCTCAAAATACCCGTGAACGCTTTCGCTTTTACGTTAGGAGCTGTATCATGAAAACATCGATCAAAACCATCGGCCTGCTGGCCGCACTCGCGATGGGCCTCACCAGCCCGCTTTTCTCACAAGTCCCCGATCTCACCACGAGCAACTCGGTTGACCGTACGCTGACCTATAACCTGGGCCCCACGGGGCTGCGCGGGTGGATCTATACGCGTGCGGCTTCGAACCTCGATGCCGCGCAGGGGCGCACCACAACAGCGAGCCGGCAGATCCTCGTGACTCACGTCGGGACCAACTCGCCCGCGTCAGGCGTCCTGGAAGTCAACGATGTGATCCTGGGCGTGAATGGCAAGCCCTTTGATGACGACGCCCGCAAAAGTTTTGGGCGGGCGATCACCGAAGCGGAAAAGAGCGAGAACAAGGGCGTGCTGAAGCTGGTCCGCTTCAGGGACGGTAAGACGGAAAAAGTCGAACTCAAATTGCGAGTCATGGGCTCCTACAGCGCGACTGCGCCGTATGACTGCCCGAAGTCTAAGCTGATCTTGGCTGAGGCCTGCAAGGTGCTGGAGAAGGAGCCGCTGGAACAGAACCTCTGGGGCGCAGTCAACGGCCTGGCGCTGCTGGCCTCGGGCAACCCCGCCTATCTGCCCAAGGTGCAGGCTTTCGCACGGGAGATCGGGCCGGCGACGCTGAAGCTGGAACTGAAGCCGGGGATGGTAGCCTGGGACTGGGGATACAAACTCGTCTTTCTCAGCGAATACTACCTTCTCACCGGAGACAAGGAAGTCCTGCATGCCGTCAAGGAGTACACGGTCTCACTTGCCAAGGGGCAGGGGCTCTATGGCACCTTCGGTCACGGTATTTCGGACCTGACACCGGATGGAAAACTGCATGGCTCAATCCCCCCGTATGGTCCAGTCAATCAGGCTGGACTGATCGCCAGCCTCGGGATTGTCATGGGGCATAAATGTGGTGTGAAAGATCCTGAGATCCTGCCGGCGATCGACCGATCAACAAAATTTTACGGCTATTTTGTGGACAAGGGAGCTGTTCCTTACGGCGAGCATGCGCCCTGGCCCTACCATGAGAACAACGGCAAGAGCGCGCTCACCGCCATCTTCTTCTCGGCGCAGGGCAACCAGCCTGAGGCGGCACGCTTCTTTGCGAAGATGTCCACAGCCGCCTATCCCAATCGCGAGTATGGACACACCGGGCAGGGGTTCAGCTATTTGTGGAGCGCGCTGGGCGCCAACGTGGGCGGACCCGCCGCCGCTGCCGCGTTCGTGAAAGAGGCGCAGTGGCATCTCGACCTGACGCGCCGCTGCGACGGATCGTTCGTCTATGACGGCGGAGAGCAGTATGGCGCCGGCAAGACAGATGACAACACCTACTACGGCAAGAGCAGCTACTACGGGCTGAGTCCGAACGCGACTTACGTGCTGACCTACGCTCTGCCGCTCAAGAAGCTCTGCATTACAGGACGGGAACTTAAGAAGCGTGACTGCCTGAGCGCGAAGGAGGTTGCTCAGACCATCGCCTCCGGACGTTTCGACTTGGACCGTAAGCAGAAGAGTCCGCAGGAGTTGATCGCAGCCTTCAGCGACTGGTCTCCCATCGTGCGAGGCTGGGCCGCAGAAGAGCTGGCAGCTCGTCCCGAGGCTAAGGCCATGGTGCCGCAACTGATTGCCATGGCAGAGGGCAAGGACGCCTACGCCCGCCAAGGGGCCTGCGAGACGCTCGGTAATCTGAAGAGCGCAGAAGCCTTGCCCGTCTTCATCCGCCTCCTCTCCCACGAAGACCGCTGGTTGCGCTACAAAGCTGCGGAAGCCATCAAAAAGTTGGGTCCCGCTGCAGCACCTGCAGTCCCTCAGATCCTCGAGGCTGTTGTCAGTACAGCTGAACCGCTTCAGCCCATAAACTGGGCTGATCCGATCCAGTTCACGCACGGACTGCTGGCAGGCGCTCTATTTTCGGGTCCCCTAACCCCCCAAGTCAAGCAAGTCGATAAGAGCTTGCTCTATCCAGCCATTCGAGTCATCGCCGTGACCCCGGATGGCGCGGCGAGGTCCCCGTTGGGAAATTATTTCCAATCGTTGACGGTGGAGGAGGCAGAAGCTTTAGCTCCCGATCTTCTGCAGGCGCTCCTGGTAACATGTCCCGCGGACACGATGTTCTCCAACGGGATCCGAATGGGTGCCTTTAAAGCGCTGACAAAACATAACTTTGTTGAAGGAATTGAGGCGGGCGTGGCGTATGCAAAGACGCAAGGCGGACATGGGAGCGAAAGCCGGACTGGGGAGATCATGAAGGAGATTGCGAAATACGGCTCGGCTGCCAAGGGCGCGATTCCCGGACTAAAGGAACTGATCGACCAGTTCAATGAGGAAGCAGAAGCCGGAAAGTTTCCCGGCGGCGATTTTAATAAAAGAAGAACGATTCCGGTCGAAGAAGCCATCAAGTCAATCGAAGCAGCTACTACCCACCCGGAGCTTCGCAGTATTAAGCCGAAATAACTGGAATAAGGAAATGCTGGAATGTCCTCTTACGCCAAGCGGGATGATCGCATGTTGAAGTTATAGGTAAAAGTTACAGGAGAAACTATGAGAAACACAATGAAATGTATGGTTGCGATGTTGTTGATTGCGAATGCGGTGATGGCACAGCAGATTGAGACTGGAAAGACGCAACCGAAACTCAAAGGACCTGTGAAGGTCTTTATCCTCGCCGGGCAGTCGAACATGGAAGGGCAGGGCTCGGTTGATCATGATGATGAGAGGGACTCTAACGGCGGCAAGGGCAATCTGGTCTGGTCTATGAAACACTCAAAGAGCGCCGACAAGATGAAGAAGCTCAAGAATGAAAAAGGGGAATGGGTCGTCCGGGATGATGTGCAGATATCATTCAAGTTTGGCGAGAAGGTCCTGAAGGGTGGCCTCACCGTGGGTTACACCGGTTATGCTGCAGACGGATCGAGAAGGCACATGGGACCCGAGCTGGGGTTCGGGTTTGTGATGGGCGACTACTTTGAGGAACCGGTGCTTCTGATCAAAACGGCATGGGGCGGAAAAAGCCTGTATCAGGATTTCCGGCCGCCAAGTTCGGGCGGCCAGGTGGGGACCTATTACACGAAGATGGTAGAAGAAGTTCGTGCGGCACTGGTTGAGCTTGGGGATCAGAAATACGAGATTGCGGGTTTTTACTGGCAGCAGGGCTGGAACGACATGTGC
>DATKWR010000080.1:0-16887 GCA_035529475.1 Sedimentisphaerales bacterium
TTGAAGGCAACGCCTTACGGCGTCACTACAAACAATTACCAATTACCAATGAGGATCGAAGATATGGCCGCTCCAAGCATACTGATTATCGATGATGACCCGGACTTCGTAGAGGTCACAAAGGTCATCCTCGAAACAGAACAGTACAATGTAATCTCCGCCTGCAGCCCGGAGGAAGGATGGGCCAAAATGGCCGAGCTCAAGCCCGATGCTATCATCCTCGACGTGATGATGGGCAAAGGCGCTGAAGGGTTCATCTTTGCTCGAAAAATGAGGAAAGACCCCCAATTCGACAAAATCCCTATTTTGATGCTGACCTCCATGCGGGAACAAACCGGGTTCGACATCCCCGGTGAACGTATCCACCAGAAGTTCCTGCCCGTGGATGATTACATCGAAAAAGGCGTCGAGCCGCAGGTTCTTTTAGACAAAATCGCACAGCAGCTCGCCAAGAGAAACCCTGGAGCACAAACGTAGGGGCGGCCCCACGTGGCCGCCCTATGGATCGGGCAACCACATAGGGTTGCCCCTACGATGGGTTATGACTTATGTACTTACTCTTAGAAAGGAGGTCGTACCGTGGCAGTAAAAGTAGCAGAAGAATGGCTAAACATCTGTGGAGGATGCGAGGTCACAATATTGGACATCGGTGAGCCGCTTCTCGATCTGCTCCCGCAGCTCAACTTTGTCCACATGCCCGTATTGATGGACCACAAGTACTTCGGCCAGTTGGGCGACAAGACCCAGATGGAGATTCCCGAGGCAGACGTGGGAATCATCTCGGGCGGCGTGCGGACCGAGAAAGAGAAGCACGTGGCCCAGGAAATGAGGAAGAAGTGCAAGACGCTGGTCGCTCTGGGCTCTTGCGCGTGCTATGGCGGCATCCCGGCCCTGGCCAACATGTTCCCGCTCGAAGAGCTGTATCACAAGGTTTATAGAGACTGCAAGACGACCGAGCCCGCCGAGACGCCGGCAAAGGACCTGCCCCCCCTGCTGGACCGGGTCTATGCCGTCGATGAGGTAGTCCCCGTGGACGTCAGCATTCCGGGCTGTCCGACGAATCCCGATCTTGTCGTCAAGGCTATCACCGCCCTGTTGGAAGGCAAGCCGTTTAAGCTGGACGAGAGAAGCGTCTGTGATGAGTGTCCGGTGAAGCGCGAAAAGAAAGCGGCGGGCGGTCAGATCAAGAGGACCCTGGATGCGGTGGAATTCAAGCAGGATCAGCCCTGGGAAAACACCCGCTGCTATATGGAACAGGGGTATCTGTGCCTGGGACCGGTCACCCTGGCCGGTTGCGGCCACAAAGAACAAGGTAACGGCACAACCGTCCCGCGCTGCATCAAGGGCTACATGCCCTGCCGAGGATGTTTTGGGCCCATCCGAAAAGGTGCCAACCCCCTCGTGGATATGATGAGCGCGATTTCATCCATCGGGCTGGATGTAAAACAGGTGCCGGACCGGCGGGCGCTGCTGAACAGGTACATTGGTGGTCAAAATCGACTCAGGCCGCTGCCTGCGCGTCCCAGATAACAAGGAGACATACTCATGAAAACAATCACGATTTACCCCGTAACCCGGATCGAGGGCCACGCCAAGGTCACGATAAACCTGGATGACAGCGGCAACGTCGCCGATACCTTCGTCAACGTTGTGGAGCTTCGCGGCTTCGAGAAGTTCTGTATCGGCCGGCCCGTGGAGGAGCTGCCCCGCATCGTCACGAGTATCTGCGGCGTCTGCCCCTGGTCACACCATCTGGCCTCGGCCAAGGCCAACGACGCCGTGTTCGGCGTCACACCGCCGCCGGCGGGCAGGAAACTGCGAGAATTGTGCAACGCCGTCGCCTACACGGAAGAGCACATTCTTCACTTCTTCTTCCTCTCCGGTCCGGACTACGTAATGGGCCCCGATAGCGACTATTCCGTCAGGAACGTCATCGGCATCGCCCAGGCCAACCCCGAGATCGGCAGGCAGGTGGTCCGCAACCGCCATCTCGGAAGCCAGATGCTCAATATCATTTCGGGCAAGAGCATTCATCCCGTCACGGCCGTCCCCGGCGGATTCAGCAAACCTCTGACCGAAGCCGAACGCAAAGAGCTGATTCCCATGGCAAACGAAGTGCTCCAGTTCGCCAAATTCGCGATGGCCTTCGCCAAAGACAACATTTTCCCGAAGTATCTGGAGGCCGTAAAGACGGTCGGCGTCATCAATACGGGATTTCTCGGCACCGTGACCGACGACGGGACCCTCGATCTTTACGAGGGCAAGGCCCGTCTGATGAAGCCGGACGGCTCCTATGAAGAGTTCCCGTACGACCAATACACCGACTATATCGGCGAACACGTCGAGCCCTGGACGTATCTGAAGTTCCCGTATGCCAAGAAATGGGGCCCGTTCTCAATGGACCTGGACAGCCCTTCGGGAATCTACCGGACAAACTCGCTGGCGCGCATCAATGTTTGCGATCAAATCAGTACGCCCCTGGCCCAAAAGGAGCTTGAGGAATTCCGGGAGACGTTCGGCCGGCCCGTTCAGTTGACCCTGCTGTACAACTGGGCCAGGCTCATCGAGCTGCTTTACAATGCTGAAAAGGTTGTCGAATTGCTCAACGACCCGGAGATTACGAGCACCGAAACCAGAGTGCCGGTCACCCCGCGGGCGGCCAGAGGCATCGGATACGTTGAGG
The DNA here is from genome assembly GCA_035529475.1 of Sedimentisphaerales bacterium. Lineage (GTDB taxonomy): Bacteria > Planctomycetota > Phycisphaerae > Sedimentisphaerales > Anaerobacaceae. The sequence continues at coordinate 2,684 of DATKWR010000080.1, forward strand.
CGCCAAGAGGCACGTTGATCCACGACTACGAAACCGACGCCGAGGGGCTGGTCACCAATGTCAATCTGATCGTAGGTACGACCCATAACAACGCCCCGATCAACATGTCCGTCAAACAGGCGGCCAAGACGCTCATCAAAGACGGCAATTATGACCAGGGAACTCTTAACAAAGTTGAAATGGCCATACGCGCATACGACCCGTGCCTGTCGTGTGCGACCCATAAACTGGATGGCAGCATCGCCGTGAAGATCGAGATCCGAAACGCCAGGGGACAAGTCATCGAGACCCTGGCCAACTGGTAATTCCAGGGGTATCGGCGAGGTCAACTCGAAAGAGGGCTTTCGCCCGGCGAGGGGGAAGTGTGCGCCGGCTTGACGGGCGGGCAGGATTAGGCTATGCTCGTATTTCGTATATCGAGCGACGATTCACAATTCCCGAGTGACGAGTCGAGGGACGAGAAGAGATTGCCGCCAATGGCTTCGGACCAGAGCACTCAAACAGCAACGTATGAACTACCTCTGAGCCGGGAACGGTCCGCCGAGACCGGGACCGGAGCCTCGCAGAGACCTCCGCCGCAAGAGCTGCTTGCGCAGAACGTGTCCTGGTTCTGCCAACTGAGGTGGCTGGTCATCGCCATTCTGGTCTCGTATGGTATATTGGGTCTTTTTCAGGGACTGACAACCTACTTCGGGTTGCGTCCCGCGGGGCTTTGGCCTTTCGTCATTGCGGCGGCCCTGACCGCGAGCAACTTGATCTTCATGTACTTCGCCCGGTCCCAGACCTCGGCAACCATGACCACGATCAACCTCTGGGGCCAGATCACCGCCGACCTGGTGACGCTGACGGCCGTGGTGTATTTTGTCGGGAGCCTCGAGACAAGCATCGCGTTCGCCTACCTGTTTCATATCGTGGTCTCCTGCGTGTTTTTCGGCCGCAGGCAGAGCCTGATGGTGACCCTCATGGCCATTGGCCTGTTTGCGGCTTGCATCGCCGCGGAGTACATCCTGAAGATGTTGCCGGCCATGAGTATCTTCGCCGAGTCCCCCTTCGACCGGAACACGCCGTCGGCCCTGGCCGTGCTGGCGCTGAACTTCTTTCTTACCATCGCGATATGGATCGTCGTGTGGTATCTCACTTCTCACCTTGCGTCCGCCGTACGACAGAGAGAGTTCGAGCTGGCCGAGACCAACCGGCGCCTGGTGGCCGCCCAGGAAGAACGCTCCCGGCACATGCTGGCGACGACCCATCAGCTCAAGGCGCCCTTTGCCGCGATCTATTCCAACGCGCAATTGCTCCAGCAGGGCTACTGCGGCGAGCTTCCCGATGAAGCGATGCAAATCATACAACGAATCGCCGCGCGATGCCGCCGGTTGACCGCGGAAATCCAGGAAATGCTGCAACTGGCCAACCTCAGCTCGACCGGGCAGGAATCGCTTGCGCGCACGACAATCGCCTCCACGGACCTGCTGCTCTGGTGTATTTCCCAGGTGGATCCGATCGCCCGGGAACGCAGCGTCACCATCAAGGCCGACCTTCGGCCGGTCCCGCTGGTGGGCGCCGAAGACCACTTCAAGATGCTTTTCATCAATCTGCTGTCCAACGCGGTGATCTATTCCCACAAGAACGGGCACGTCAATGTGTCCTGCCGGCGAGGCCCGAGCGCCGAGCCCGTCGTGGCGATTGCGGACGCGGGAATAGGTATCGCGGCGGCCAAGCTGCCGCGCATCTTCCAGGAGCACTACCGCACCAAGGAGGCGGTGCAGCATAACAAAGAATCCTCGGGGCTGGGGCTGGCTATTGTCAAAAACGTCGCGCACATGTACAACATCCGTATCCGGGTGGAAAGCCGGCTCGGCGTCGGCACAAAATTCGAGCTTACGTTCCCCGTCCCGGATGGACGCGAAGGGAACACGCAATGAAAAAGGAGAAAAACAGATGGCTTATGTCTTGATTGTGGACGATGACGACGACTTCGCCCACACCGCAGCAATGGTCCTGCGTCAGGAAGGGCATGACGTTCAGATCGAATTGGACACGGGCGACGCTTCGCAAAGTATGCAGAGCAAACGCCCCGACCTCGTAGTGCTTGACGTGATGTTTCCCGAGGATGCTTCGGCCGGATTTGAATTGGCGCGCTCCATGCGGCACAAGAGTGAGAATCTCAGGGATGTTCCGATCATCATGTTGACGGCCATCAACACCAAATTCCCCTTGGGTTTCGGCGCCAAGGACATCGACAATGACTGGCTGCCCGTGACCGATTTTCTGGAGAAGCCCGTCGATTTCGATCTGCTGCGTCAGAAAGTCGCCGAACTCCTTGGAAAGCCCAAGGCCGCGGATTGATGCGCGGCACGGTTTGTTCTCAGTTCTGCTTCCATGAGAGCTGAGACATGCGAATCCTGCATTCGGTCGATGGTCTTCCTGGAGGTTCCGGCACTGTGGGTCCGCAGTGGCATGACAAATCGGTTCTCATCTTAGGATGCGGCAATGTGCTCATCGGAGACGATGGTTTCGGGCCGGCCGTGGTGCAGAGACTGTGCGAAAACTTCCCGGTTCCGGCCGATGTCTGCGTACTCGATGCAGGGACCTCCGTCCGAGAAATCCTGTTCGACACCATCCTGTCCGACAAGAAACCGGTAACAATTGTCGTCGTCGATGCTATGGACTGTGGACGCCAGCCGGGCGAGCTGTTCTGGCTCCAGATTGATGCGCTGCCGCAGGTCAAACTCGACGACTTTTCCATGCACCAGATACCGACGTCAAACCTGTTGCGCGAGCTGCGCGACCTGTGCGGCATAGAAGTTATCGTGATGGCTTGCCAGGTATCTGGCCCCACCGATAGAGTAAGTCCCGGCCTCTCGACTCCCGTCGAGCGGGCCGTTGAGGAAGCTGCGGCACTACTGGCGGAAAAATACCTGAGCTGAGGGCCCCTTTTCTGGATCTCGCAATGGTATTCGGCTACCATCTCAAGCCTCCTGCCCCAGAAAAAAACCCCCGAATCTCGATCATACAAAAACCAGGCGCCGAATCGACTCAGGCGCCTGCATAGACGCATCTGAGCTTTACATATCTACTTGTAATAAAAGGCCTTACGAAAAGAGCGCAAATCCTGATTTATGCCTTTTGCAGGCGCGTTTAGCCTAACTGCTTTCTGCAAAGGGGCAAAAAAATAGGCAAAATCGGAGCTATAGCCAATTTTTTTATTGACACTAATGGCGAGGATCGTTAATATGGGATGTTGACATCTGGATACTGCTTGTGGCTCGTGACCGATTCTTCGGGGCAAGTTGATGCTGCCAGGTCCAATCACAATGTGAAAAAGAAGGCATGACAAGGATTTTTTTTGAACTGGATTTATTTCCTTGACAGGACACTTTGAAGCTGACAAAATTGACAATTGTCGTTAAATTAACCCATTTTAGGCTGTGAGGGGTTTCTCCATGCGGCGGATAGAAGGTTCATCATGACTGCATTTGGTGATTTCTTTGACTTTCTCCTCCCAGCGCATCTGCCGCATACGTTGCTTGAGCGTTTGGGGCCCGTCGATGATCAAGAAAAAGTCCCTGTCTTTTTGGTTCAGGAGGCTACGCAAAAGGTCCAGCAATCATGACTGATGGTGAGCACCACAACCTAAAGTCAAAAGTGAGTCCAAGCTCTTGGTGCGAAGTGGCTCTTAAGCGGCGTGAAAAAACGCTGCATTTTCCAGATAGTCGCTATACGGTCTCTCCTACGATAACTTGTGGTTTCCAAGAGTATCATCGTCCGAGTAGGCCATTTTTGTTTGACAACTGTTACCACCAGAATCTCACGAATCGGTGAGTTTGAGTGATTTAGAAGAGTCGTTGCCGTACAGCGCGCATTGTTAGCGGTTAGATTCGGCTTTTCTATGGCTTTTTGGAAGGCAGGAGAGTGACGGTGAGGAGATGATGAAAAGAAATCCCACTTTCCACTCCGTACACCATCTGCACTTCACTATCTGGCACAGCATGGATTAGCAGCCAGAACAAAGCACCAGGAGCGTGCTTGCTGCCGCCGGCGTCAACGGAGTAAATGCCGCGCGGTATTCGGAAACGGATTTCCTCAAGTGTAATGGATTGAACGAAGGGTCCTTACAATCAAATGACTATATGCCCAGGATTTGTGGATAGATGTTTGTTATCCAAAGCTGAAGACGCCCCCTCCCTTAGGTTCCGGGACGGGGGAGAAAGGAGGTGTATGAGGGTAGTGAAGAACTGACACGTCGCAAGCCCTAAGAAGCTTGCGAGTCACCAAAAGAGCGTGGCCTTCTCTTGAGGTGATAAAACGCGGTTAAGAATCGATGAATCTGAGATTTGAAACCGTGGACCTTTTCGAGGCCCCGGCCCGTCAGCGAGGCGGGCATCGTGCTCGGGTCGGTGATATATGTGTGTTGCCCGCACACGTGGAGCTTGGGCTTGCGTAGAGCCTGAGCGTAAGTAAGTGAATTAGCTCCGAAGGCTTATAGGAGGCCTCAATTGCGGAGCGAACGTGTAAGAGAGGGAAACAAAAATGATAAAAAGAACTTTTATAGTGATTGCGGTGATAGCTTTCCTGGCGAATGCAGTGCCGATGTTTGCGACGACCGTGGACAGCGAAACTTACCCTCCGTTTGCGGTCTATAGCTTTTCACCCGTCAATGACACCGATTACAACAGGACCATCAAGGTGGACGGCTCGGCGACCGTGCGGTGGCCCTACGAGTACAAGTGGCTCGAGATCTGCAAGATCCCGGTTAAGATGAAGATCGGGATGTATATCCGCGTCAAAGATTGTGCCGACAAGAAGATCGTGATCGTACAGAAGGATTGCGACGACGCCGAATCGGTGAACAAAAAAGCAGCCGACTGGCCGTGCTACTATGGCTGTGTGTCCATCGAGATTCTGGCTAACTTCGAGGCTCAGATCAGAGGCCAGTTGGTGGATCGCACCGCCGTGATCAACGGCGACAAGTGGTCCGTCAGTGTAACACCCGATATTATCGGCGGCGACGGCAACTACGACACCGTGGATGTTTGCGTCAAGACGTGGCTGGCCAAGATCGAGAAGGCTGCTGCCGGTGACGAGGTCCTCGTCGGTAATGTCTCCATACAGGCAAGACCTACAGTGTAAGTTGGCGCTCTTCTGGTAACACCACAGAGAGTACCTTGAGTAAGCAGGGAGGGATGAAGAGATTCATCCCTCCTTTTTTTTCGGACCTATAGGCTGGAGTTCAAGAGGGCGGCACCCCTCCCTGACGGTCTCAAGAGGCACTCTTAGCCCCTTGCAGGGCTGGAGAAAGCATTGCAGCGGATCGGGCAACCAGCCTGAAAGGAAACCGTGGCTCGTCGCGCTGACAGCCATTTTTCAAACCTGCCGAAATGGGGGCCTTATTTTCAGTATTAGGAACCTATTCGAATAATCGCTCTCTGCCGCATGTCATGCTGAACGGAGTGAAGCATCTGGGTTGCGAACTGCGAGACACAGGCCAGATTCTTCGGCTTCGCCTCAGAATGACAGCACGCACGCTTTCAGAGATGACAAACAAGCAAGGGTTATTCGGACAGGCTCTAACACCTTCTCCAGAGGCGCGTCTGCCTAACGTTTCTCAGGGGCGTCATTAACCGTCGCTATATGTAAAAATGGGAATACTGGGAAGTTTGGGCTTGACATTGATTGAGAAACTTGATAAAATTAGCAGTATCTCATGAAGGACACGTGTGTGGGTTGCAAGTGCCTTTGTCGGAAGGGAGGACAGCGAATCAGCCGGGAGGGTGTAGGATCAACTGTAAAGGTGTCAAACGAGGGATTTATGGGGAATTGTAAAAAGTCGAGACATTGGATTGCCGAAGAGGGGAAAGCCGGGATCTTAGGGTAATCATCGAGCAGATCGACGGCGAGAGGAGGCCTCAGAATTCTGAAGCAGTCGGCGTTCTATCTAATGTCTTTATGGTTTTTTTCATTGGGAGGCTCAAATGCAAAACGGAAATCATGTAACGGATACCTGGTTCGACATGGCCATCAACGCCATGGTCAGCGGGCCCCACGGCAGGCGCCGCCCGTTTGCAGGCAACGCAGGGCGCGGCCTTGCGCGACTCATTTGGAGCGTTGTAATCGGAGCGGCGCTGCTTGCCGCCGCCGGGCCTGCATTGGGCCAGTTTGCCGTCGAGCCGATGAAACTGGAGGTTCAAGTCACCCCGGGCAAGATCATCAGCTCAGTCATCAATCTTCGCAGCTTTACTGCCGACGCGACGGTCCCGATCAATCTATCGGTTGTCGAGCTGAGCCAGTCGGAAGACGGGCAGTGGCTGGTCGTCGATCCCAACGGCATCAACGATCCCAACTCACCCAGCTTTGGATTTGATTTGTCGAGACTATCCTCCTGCAAGGACTGGGTGCGCCTGTCAACCAACGCTGTGACCCTGGACCCGATGCAGGGCATTCCTTTAGAAGTGACCCTGAGGGTCCCTCGCGGGCTGCGCGGATTCTACACGGCGGGGATCGTTGCCTCAATGACGTCCCGGTCCCGCATGCCTGGCATAGGTGTGGGCGTGGTTATGCAGCTTCTCGTTCCCGTTATTGTCGAGATAGAGGGCCGGGCGACAACGCCCAGGATAGAAGCGACGGACGTGGGCATGGAGTTCGTCGCGGGCGGCGGAGCGGGTCCGGCCACGACCAGGGTCTCAATGCGTATTGACAACAACGGCGGTACCTTCTCCCGGCTTCATCCGATCGTACGCGTTTGGTCTCTTTCGGGAGGATACTACCGGGTCATTACCACCAAAGAATTTGGCGAGCACGGCATCATCCCGGGAGCAAAAGTGAATTTGAAAGCGAATCTCAACAAATCTCTTCCCAGCGGAAAATACAAACTGGCTGCAGAACTCTACGTGGACGGAAGGCGCACGAAGAGGGTGCAGAAGGAGGTCGATTTTGCGGGCGACCCGAGGGTCACGCAGGTTGCGGCCGACAAGCCGCTCGACCTGGAGCCGCTGGACATCACCATTGAAAGCCTGCCGGGCGCTACGCGCACCGGAACGGTAAAAGTCTTTAACGGCGCCGACGCTACGGTCCACGTCCGAACGGCCCTGGGATTGCCGACGGTCCTTCAGAGGACAGCCGTTGGCGATATCAAGGGTGAAGACCTGGACTGCACGGGCTGGCTCAGGGTCATCCCCGATCAGTTCACGCTCCAGGGCGAGGGCGGCCGGCAGAACCTGCAGATTGTGGCCACGATGCCGAATCCCGTAGCGACACACCCCTGTTATTATACGCTGCTGGCGCTATGGGCCACGTATCCGGACGGCCAGTCAGCCGGCGTCACAACCATGCCGGTCTGCGTCCGAAACGTCAATATCCAGGCCCAACCGCAAGCCGATGGACTGATGATGAAGATTAACGATTTGGGGCAATCGAAATTCCTTGTCGCAGCCACGTTCGCCAATCAAAAGACTATCCATTTTGCCCCGATCACGGTCCGGGCCGCCGCCATACAGACTACAGATCCGTCGGGGGTCCCCAGAACAAGTGCATACCTCGGCGGCGACAACAGTCTGATGCTGCCGTTTGAGATGAGGCAGTTTTCGGGCGTCCTGGATTTCTCCAGCCTGCCCGCTGATGTGTACCAGCTTGTGGGGCGTCTCGAATTTGCCCCTAACCAGTTCGCAAGAACCAACAAGATCATACAGGTCTCCATTGAGGGAGGCGAGAGAGTCGTTCGTACTATAGGAACTGCGGATGAACTCGGAGAGAACGTAGAGGTCAAGTGGTAATGAACGGGCAAAGAGATTTTTTGCTAAGTAAAGAGGCTCAACTGCCGATACATGGCGGAAGAGCCGTAAGATTGCCTGCAAACGGCAACAGAAAGGGACGTTGACTTATGGCGAGGAAAAAAATCGGCAAGATATTATCGGGCGGTGCGATCGTTCTGGCCCTCGTTTTGTTTTGCGCCGCGGATGTCGGTGCCCAGGGCTTCGTAGTGGAACCGATAAAGTACACGATCTCCGGGTCCGCCGGCGTCAACGGGGTCACCATGCGCGGCCTGGTCGATGCGGCGGGACAGCCTGTTGTCACCGATGCGAGCGGCTATTACAGCACGACCGTGAACTATGGCTGGAAGGGTACCGTTACGCCCGATAAGGAGGGGTACACGTTCAACCCGCAAAACAGAGCCTATCCCAAAGTCACCGCCGATATGACAACTGAGGACTACGTCCCGACGGAGATCACGTTCACTATTTCCGGCAAGGCAGGCATGGAGGGCGTGGAAATGAACGGCCTGCCCGGCAATCCGATCACCGGCGCCAACGGTACGTACAGCGCCACCGTCCCCTTCGGCTGGCAAAGCACGGTCACGCCGATCAAACAGGGCTATGAGTTCAACCCGTCCAACAGAGGATACGCGCCCGTCAAGAGCAACCAGACAAACCAGGACTACACGGCCGAGACGTTGCAGTTGCTCATTTCCGGCTCATTGGGAGTCGAGGGCGTCGTCCTGCAGGGCCTGCCGGGCAATCCCACCGTCGGTCCGAACTACACCGTTAAAGTCGATTATGGCTGGAGCGGCACGGTCACCCCGAAAAAAGACGGATACGAGTTCAGCCCGGCCTATGTCGATTATCCCAACGTTTATGAAACGCAGTCCAATCAAGACTATATCGCGACAGCGTTGACCTACGTCATCTCCGGCACCACGGGCATAGACGGCGTCGAGATGAAGGGCCTGCCGGGTAATCCCATCACCGACCTGAACGGCTACTACAGCGTCACCGTCAACTACGGCTTCAACGCCACGGTTGAACCGACCAAGCCCGGCTATACCTTCATGCCGGCCAGCAAGATCTACACCAAGGTCAACAGTGACCGAACCAGCGAGAACTATAGTGCAACCATGGTCAAGCTGACGATCTCCGGCACGACTCGGATGGAAGGCGTGGAGATGAACGGCCTTCCGGGCAATCCGATCACCGCCAAGGACGGCAGTTACAGCGTCACGGTGGACTACGGCTGGTCCGGAAGCGTTACCCCGACGAAAGAAGGGTACACGTTCAAGCCCGATAGCAAGTCCTACCCGCAAGTCACTCGGGATATGACCAACGAGCTTTACCTCGCCGAACGGATCAAATTCACTATTTCCGGTTCCGCCGGAGTGCCTGGTGTGGTGATGAAAGGTTTTCCGGGCAGTGCGGTCACGACCGGCCCCGACGGCACGTATAGCGCTACCCTCGATTACAGCTGGAGCGGAACGGTGGCCCCGATGAAACAGGGCTACGACTTTAGTCCGGCCAGCCTGCCGTACGACAACCTCATGGGGCCCCAGACGAATCAGAACTTCACCCCGACATTGCAGAAGATGGCTATTTCGGGTCGGGTCACGTCCACCAAGGGAGAACCGGTCGCGGATGTCTATATAATGGCCGAACCGGACGGTACGTCTGCGACGACCGACACAAGCGGCAATTATCAGCTCAGTGTGGATTACGGCTACCGAGGCAAGATCACGCCCTTGAAGGAAGGCTACACCTTCAATCCGCCCAGCCGGATGCTCTCGGCTGTGACACAGAACCAAACGAATCAGGTTTTCGCCGGGACCGTGCAGATGTTCAAGATCTCCGGTACGATCATGATGGGCAACGTACCTTTTGACGGTGTCACCATTACGGCCAGTCCCGACGCAGGGACCACCGTCACGGACGCAACCGGCAAGTGGAGCGTGCAGGTGCCATACGGCTGGACCGGGGAGATCATTCCGACAAAGGAAGGGATCAATTTCAATCCGCCCAGCCAGCCTTACTCGAATGTCACCTACGACCACGTGGATGGCAAGCCCGTGGTCAGACAACAGGCACCGCCACCGACGGTCCCAACACCCCCTGTAACGACACCAACGCCGCCGGTGACAACGCCGACGCCGCCCGTGACAACACCAACGCCACCCGTGACGATACCAACGCCACCCGTGACGACACCAACGCCACCCGTGACGACACCAACGCCGGCAACGCCGCTGACACCTGTAGAACAGGCTATCGTGGACATGCAAAAGCAGTTGGAGGCCATCCAACGGGGAGCGGGGACCCCGGGAGTCGCGCAGCGCACCCCGGCGGGGGACGTACTTATTACCCTCAAGTTTGTCGATATGGATCTTGTTCTGGACGTGCTTCCGGTCCTTGCGGAGACGGCAGGTATCTCCATCATTCCGGATGAGACCGTAACCGGCCTGATAACCGTCGATCTCAAAGGAGTGCCTCTGGACACGGCCCTCGAAATCGTCCTGGCCGGCACACCCTATGTTGTCCAGAAGACACCGTATTACTATCTGGTCTGTTCGGGAGGTGTCACCGCCTCGAAATTCCCGGTCGTCAGCGAGACAAGACGCCTGAAGATGAACTACATCACTGCTGACGCAGCCGTGGGGCTGCTATCGGCTGCTTTCAGGCCTTACGTCCAGGCTGAAATCGGGCCTGTCGGGACCGCGACGTACACTGTGGTCGTCACGGCGACGCCGATCTTGATGAATCGTATCATCGAGGACCTGAGATTGATCGACAGGATACCCGCCCAGGTTCTGTTGGATGCGCGAATCGTCGTTATGGAACGCGGCGATCTGCTGAATCTGGGTGTCGAGTGGAGCTGGCCTACGATGAAGGCGGGCCTCTCGGGCTTTAACAATTACGGCGGCGGCGACGTAGCGAACGAGTTCGGCGGCAAGTGGCCGTGGGGCGTCCAGATGGGATACTCCCCTGACAATACCTTCACCAACGCGCTGGAGCTGACGTTGAACCTGCTGGCAGAGAACGGAGAAGCGACCATCATGGCAAAGCCTCAGGTGCTGGCCCAGGATGGCAAGCAGGCGCAGATTCGCGTCACGACCGAAGAGAACTTCGCGCTGGTCGCACCGGATACGGGAGGATTCTTCCTCTCGCGGTCCGAGTTCAAGACCATCGAATCCGGCACGACCCTGACGATCACGCCGCACGTCGGAGATAATAACGACATTACGCTGCAAATGGCCGTCGAGGTCAGTGACAGCGTTCCCCGCGCCAGAGGAAGTGAGCTTCCTCTGGTCACCCGGCGAACCGCCGAGAACAGCGTCACCATCCAGGACGGCGGAACCGTCGCGCTGGCCGGTCTGACGGAGAATCGGACGCGTAAGTCCGACAGGCGCGTTCCGGGTTTCAGCAGTCTGCCCTTGATCGGAGATCTCTTCAAGAATTCGGACAAAGACAATGCCACCCGGGAAATCGCCGTGTTCGTTACGGCCCGGATTGTCCCCAGGAACCGGCAGACATTCGAATTCCCGGAATCACCGGCATCGATGCAGCAGGCACCGATTCCACCGGCGCAAACAGAGGACCTCAGGCAGAGCATTCGCGAGGGTCTATCGCGTCGTCAGCTCAGATAAGATCAGAGTACAAGGGAGACAAGAGCGGTGAAGCCAATCAAGTACAACTCAGGAATCGGCCGGATAACAACAAGGTTGGTGCTGCTGCTCCTTCTGACTTTGGGGATGATTGGCTGTGAGCGTCGTACGGCCGGTATTCAGATCATCCCCCTGGGCAACAGTAATGTACTCGCCCTTGGCGCCGACCATCTGATCGAGGTCATGCGACGTGCGGGCTTCTCAGATGAACAGATTCTGGAATACGGCCCGGACGTGCACGAGGGGCTGGCACAATCGGGAGCGGTTCAGGTCAGGGTCAACAACAAGGTCGAAGCGGTCTTTGCCATCAATCGTGATCGCGGCGATTTTGTATATATCAGTACACGCAGTAGAGGCAATTTCATCTACAACGTGGATGCAGGCTGGCTTGGGGGCGGCCGATAGCTCTGGTATTCTCGTCCCGGTCCCGGCCGAAGCACCGCATCGGTGGTGGTGCATCCATGCGCGTAATCCACTTCCGGTGAGTATCCGCGCCCGTTTGACCGGAAGGGCTCGCCGATGCGCCGAATCTCTCAATTCGCGAACATCCTCCCCCTGCCGCACGTCAAGCCCGCTGAGCAGAATCGCATCGACTGATTTCAAACTCAGGCACCTGGGCCCAAAACCTGCCAAACTGGCACGCTTTTCAAGTCTTCGTTAAACCTTAACCATTTATCAGGACAGCAGTTACATTTTCCTTCCGTTCAGGCATGATATTTGCGTCTTCTCATAGATCAGAGTATCTTTAAGTACGAGCAATCTGCTCACTGGACTTTTGCAAAACTTCCATGCTCAGAAAAAGAGGTCAACGATGAAATTTGACAAATTCACCCTGAAAGCCCAAGAGGCATTGGCAACCGCCCAGCAACTGGTGATGGCCAAATCGCATACGATTATGTCGCCGCTGCATCTGCTCGGCGCTGTTTGCGGCGACGAGGAAGGTGTTGTTGTGCAAATACTAAAGAAAATCGGCGTCGCCGTCCCGCGTATTAGGAAGATGACCGAGAGCGAATTGAACCGGCTGCCCGAGGGCAAGAGCGGCAGTCAGCTCATGCCCGATCCGGCGCTGAGCCAGGTCATTCTGGACGCCCAAAACCGGGCCGACGCGATGGGCGACGAATACTTGAGCGTCGAACATCTGTTCATTGCGCTGGCGTCGGTTGAAAGCGACGCCAAAGAGATCCTGCGGCTCAATTCCATTACGCCGGAACAGATCGAGAGCGCCCTGAAAGAAATTCGCGGCCCTGAGAAAATCACCGACCAGAATCCGGAGGACAAATACAAGGCTCTCGAGCGTTACGGCATCGATCTGCTGGAGATGGCCCGCAAGGGGAAGCTCGACCCGGTGATCGGCAGGGACGAAGAGATCCGGCGGTGCATGCAGGTTCTCAACCGCCGAACGAAGAACAATCCCGTATTGATCGGCGAGCCCGGCGTGGGCAAGACCGCGATTGTCGAGGGCCTGGCGCAGCGCATCAATGCGGGGGATGTCCCCGCGGGTCTGAAAGACAAACGCATCATTGCCCTGGATATGGGGGCGCTGATCGCCGGGACAAAATTCAGAGGTGAATTCGAGGACCGGCTCAAAGCCGTGCTCAAGGAGGTCATCGCCGCCGAAGGGCAAATCATCCTCTTTATTGACGAGCTGCACACCGTCGTCGGCGCCGGAAAAGCCGAAGGCGCCGTCGATGCGGGCAACCTGCTCAAGCCATCGCTCGCGCGCGGTGAGCTGCGCTGCATCGGCGCTACCACCATCGACGAATACCGAAAGTACGTGGAGAAGGACGCGGCGCTCGAGCGGCGCTTCCAGCCGATTTTGGTTTCCCCGCCCAGTGTCGAGGAAACCATCGCCATCCTGCGAGGGCTCAAAGGGCGCTATGACACGCACCACGGAGTCCGCATCACGGATGCGGCTCTCGTTGCTGCGGCGACTCTGTCCAACCGCTACATCACCGACCGGTGGCTGCCGGACAAGGCCATCGATTTGATCGATGAATCGGCCTCGAAGCTGCGAATCGAAAACGACTCGCTGCCCGCCGAGTTGGACGGCATTCGCAGGAAGATCGTCCAACTGCAAATCGAACGAGAGGCCCTGAAGAAAGAAAACGACCAGGCCAGCAAGGAGCGGCTGCAACACGCCGAGAAGCAGTTGGCCGAGCTGCAAGAGCAGGACAAGAAGCTGAGCGCGCAGTGGGAAAGCGAAAAAGGCGAGATCGACCAGACAAAAGTCCTGAAGAAGAAAATCGAAGAGGCTCAGAACCAGTTCGAGGATGCCCAGCGAAAAGGCGACCTCGAGACCGCTGCCCGCCTGAAATACGAGACCATCACAAACCTCAAGAAAGAGCTGGAAGCCAAGGAGGCCCAAATCGCCCGATCCGACCGGGCCATTATCCATAACGAAGTCACGGAAGAGCACATCGCCGGCGTCGTCTCGAAGTGGACGGGAATTCCGATTGCGAAGCTATTGAGCGGCGAGCGAGAGCGCCTGATGAAGATGGAAGAGGCGATTCGCCGGCGCGTGGTGGGCCAGGACGAGGCGGGCGCCGCGCTGTGCAACGCCGTCCGCCGGAACCGTTCAGGGCTGGGCGACCCGAATCGGCCGATTGGAACGTTCTTGTTCCTCGGGCCGACCGGCGTGGGCAAAACGGAGCTGTCTAAAGCGCTGACGGAGTTCCTGTTCAACGACCCGCATGCTATGGTCCGAATTGACATGAGCGAATTCATGGAGCAGCACTCCGTCGCGAGGCTGATCGGCGCGCCGCCCGGGTACGTCGGCTACGAAGAA